>JAEUOE010000098.1 GCA_016790885.1 Dechloromonas sp.
TTCGGAATCCTTGCCGAGCAGCAGTTGCTGGACGGCGGTGTTGTAAGCCGGGTTGCCTTCGATCGGCTGATAACCGCGCGGCAGGGCAGCCTTGACACGGGTATCCTCGGCAGCCTTGACGGCGGCCAGCAGCGGAATCTTGCCGTTGTCGTCGAAATACACGCCAACGCCCAGGTTGACCTTGGTGGTGCGCGCATCGGCATTGAAAGCTTCGTTCAGGCCGAGGATAGGATCGCGCGGTGCCATTTCCACCGCAGCGAAGATCGAAGAGGACATAAGGACTCCGTGGAATAATACGAACGATGATCACGCAGCACGCTGCTGCGCGAGAGAAAACCGAAGAATTCTAGCATGACCGAAACAAACACCTCCACGCCGGTTGTTACCTTTGAAGGCAGCCCCTTCCGCCTGCATCAGCCATTCCCGCCTGCCGGCGATCAGCCCGAGGCGATCCGCTTGCTGGTGGAGGGGGTGGGTGATGGCCTGTCATTCCAGACCCTGCTCGGCGTGACCGGGTCGGGCAAGACCTACACCATGGCCAACGTCATCGCCCGTACCGGACGCCCGGCACTGGTACTGGCCCCGAACAAGACCTTGGCCGCCCAGTTGTATTCGGAATTCAAGGAGTTTTTCCCGGAAAACGCCGTCGAGTATTTTGTTTCGTACTACGACTACTACCAGCCAGAAGCCTATGTGCCGTCGCGCGACCTGTTCATCGAAAAGGACAGCGCGATCAACGACCACATCGAGCAGATGCGCCTGTCAGCCACCAAGAGCCTGATCGAGCGGCGCGATGTGGTGATCGTTGCCACGGTGTCGTGCATCTACGGTATCGGTGATCGCGACGAATATCACAACATGATCCTGACCATGCGAGTCGGCGATAAACTCGATCAGCGGGCGATCATCAAGCGCTTGTCGGACATGCAGTACGAGCGTAACGAACTGGATTTCCATCGCGGCACTTTTCGGGTGCGTGGCGATGTGATCGACATCTTTCCCGCCGAGCATGCCGAGCACGCTATCCGGGTTTCGCTGTTCGACGATGAAATCGACGGCCTGCAATTCTTCGACCCGCTGACCGGGCACCTTCTCCACAAGGCTCTGCGCTTCACGGTCTTCCCGGCTTCACACTACGTTACGCCGCGCGCCACCGTTCTGCGGGCCATCGAGGCGATCAAGGAAGAGCTTGGTGAACGCATCGCGTGGTTCACTGCCAACAACAAGCTGGTCGAGGCACAGCGTATCGAGCAGCGGACCAAGTTCGATCTCGAAATGCTTGACCAGATCGGTTTTTGCAAGGGTATCGAAAACTACTCACGGCATTTGTCAGGGCGCCGGCCGGGAGAGTCGCCGCCGACGCTGATCGACTACCTGCCGCCTGATGCCCTGATGTTCATTGACGAATCGCATGTCTCCATTGGCCAGGTGGGGGGCATGTACAAAGGGGATCGCTCGCGCAAGGAGAATCTGGTCGACTATGGCTTCCGACTGCCCTCGGCGCTGGATAACCGGCCGCTCCAGTTCAACGAATTCGAAGCCCACTTGCGGCAGACGGTTTTTGTCTCCGCGACGCCGGCTGACTACGAGCAGCAGCATGCCGGGCAGGTGGTCGAGCAGGTGGTCCGGCCGACCGGCTTGATCGACCCCGAGGTCATCGTTCGGCCGGCATCGACACAGGTTGATGATCTCCTGGTCGAGATCGGCAAGCGCCTGGCGGTGGGCGAGCGGGTTCTGGTCACGACGCTGACCAAACGCATGGCCGAGGATCTGACAGATTTTCTTGCCGATAATGGCATCAAGGTGCGTTACCTGCACTCAGATATCGATACCGTGGAGCGGGTTGAGATCATTCGCGATCTTCGCCTTGGGGAGTTCGATGTGCTGGTCGGCATCAACTTGCTGCGTGAAGGCCTGGATATTCCCGAGGTGTCGCTGGTTGCGATCCTCGATGCCGACAAAGAGGGCTTTCTGCGTTCCGAGCGTTCGCTAATCCAGACCATGGGCCGCGCGGCGCGCCACATCCATGGCACAGCCATCCTCTATGCTGATAAAGTTACGCAATCCATGCAGCGTGCCATGGCCGAAACGGCCCGGCGGCGTGAGAAACAAATCAGCTTCAATCGGGAACACGGCATTATTCCCCGTGGCGTGTCCAAGAAGATCAAGGACATCATCGATGGTGTCTATGATTCTGCATCAGCCCAGACTGAACTGAAGGCAGCTCAACAGCAGGCGGCATACGATGCCATGGATGAAAAAACAGTAGCCAGGGAAATCAAGCGACTTGAAAAGCTGATGCTCGAGTGTGCGAAAAACCTGGAATTCGAAAAAGCGGCGGCGGCCCGCGACGAACTGTTCCGGCTCAGGGAACGGGTATTCGGTGCGGCCCGGCACGACCCTGACGGAGATGAGACAAAATGACTTATCGCGTGCTACTAGTCTGTATGGGCA
>JAEUOE010000128.1 GCA_016790885.1 Dechloromonas sp.
GGTCTGCGGGCCGATCAAGGCTTCGACCGAAGCGATATCGTTATAGACCGCCTTCGGAAAGCCGCTAACCTGCGGCGCGAAGATCGTATCCCAACCGGCCTTGCCGGATGCCGACATGGTAGCCAGCGTGCGGCCATGAAAGGAGTGGCCGAAGGTGATGATCTCGAAGGCGCCAGCGCGGTTCAGCTGCCCCCACTTGCGGGCCAGCTTGATCGCGCCCTCGTTGGCCTCGGCACCGGTGTTGGCAAAGAAGACGCGGTCGAAACAGGAGTGGGCGGTGAGCAGGCCGGCCAGCTCGATCATCGGGCCGTTGTAGAAGGCCGGGCTGGGATTGAGCAGCTTGCCGGCCTGCGCCGTCAGCGCCGCGGCTATTTCCGGTGGGCAATGGCCGAGACAATTGACTGCCCAGCCCTGAATGAAATCGAGATAGCGCTTGCCCTGATGGTCGGTGAGCCATGAACCCTCGCCCCGCTCGAAAACAAGATCCGGCCGGTTGGTGATGGCCATCAGGGAATCGGTCGAATACGCGCCGTAATGCATGGAAGACTCCGGGCAGACAGAAAGCGGAAAGTATAGAGGCGACTGGGGCCGGCGATTATTTCACTTGCTCGCGTTGCGGGCCGCAACCCTGTCCAGGAAATTCTCTCGAGCGGGGCGCAGGCCAGGAGCACGCGCCACGTGCACGGGCAGCAAGACCGCGTACAAATGAAAAAAGCCCTGATTTCTCAAGGCTTTTAATCTGGAATTTGGTCGGAGTGACATGATTCGAACATGCGACCCCTGCGTCCCGAACGCAGTGCTCTACCAGGCTGAGCTACACTCCGATGCTTGCCGAGCTACTCAGTGATTTCGCTCAACTGCAAAGAGCGTCAATTGTAGCAGAGCAACTTTGTATTGTGAATCCCCCAGGCACTGAATTGCTGCTCTGGCCAGCTCCGCCTCGGCAACGGCGCGCTTCCTGGCGTGCTCCAGCGCACCGCTGGAGCGAATGGCTTCCAGCACCAGCGGGAAATCCTCGCGACCGCCCTCTTCGATCGCCTTGCGCACACTGGCAGCCTGCTCTGGGGTGCCGTGCTGCATGACGTAGATCAGCGGCAGGGTCGGCTTGCCTTCGGCCAGGTCGTCGCCCAGATGTTTGCCAGTCTCGACTTCCTGCCCCGAGTAATCGAGCACATCGTCGATCAGCTGGAAGGCGGTGCCCAGATGCATGCCATAGTTCGTCAGCGCCTTCTCGACCTCCGGCGTCGCCTGGCCGAGGATGGCGCCGAGCTGGGCCGCGGCCTCGAACAACTTGGCGGTCTTGTAGTGGATGACCTGCATGTAGCGGGCTTCGTCGACATCGGCGTCATGGCAGTTCATCAACTGCAGCACCTCGCCTTCGGCGATGACATTGGTCGCATCCGACAGCACCTGCATGATGCGCATATTGTCGACCGCGACCATCATCTGGAAGGCTCGCGAATAGAGGAAGTCGCCGACCAGAACACTGGCCGCATTGCCGAACATGGCATTGGCCGTATCGCGCCCGCGTCGCAGGTCTGACTCGTCGACAACGTCGTCGTGGAGCAGCGTGGCGGTGTGGATGAACTCGACAACAGCCGCCATCTCGTGGTGCCGGGTGCCCTGGTAACCGAGCGCTCCGGCAGCCAGCAACACCAGCGCCGGACGCATGCGCTTGCCGCCGCTATTGATAATGTACTCGGCAACCTGCCTGACCAGCACCACGTCGGAGTAAAGTCGGTCGCGAATGACCGCGTCGACGGCCTTCATGTCAGGCCCGATCAGGGCGTAGAGCTGTTCCAGAGTCACGGCAGGTAATTCCTTGAAGAAGCGCGGAATCTTAGGGTCCCCCGGGGGCCCAGTCAAGGTCGGCAGATCAAGGATGCACGCTGTTTTGACGGCTCTTTGTTAAACTCTTTCGATTAAACGAAAACAGCAGGAGAGGGCATGGACATCAGTTCACTCGTCACACCGGTTATCCAGGATCGAGAACTGCTCGACGAATTCGCCGAGGCCCTGAACGACCGTGCCCCGGAAATCGAGCGCGACGTGGCCCGCCTGCGCAAGGCGCCGCAAGACAGGGACATCACCGCCGAGCTGTTTCGCGCGGTGCACAACATCAAGGGTGACGCCGCCCTCTGCAAATTCGACCTCGGTGTTGCCATCGCGCACCCGATCGAAACCATGCTTTCCCGCTTCCGTGACGGCGACATTCCGTTCTCGGACTTGCTGGCCGAATTGATCCTGCTCGCGGTAGACCGCCTGGAGTTGGCGACCGATGCGTTTATCCTGCGCAAACCGCTGGATAACCTGCAACTGCCGATCCTGATCCAGGGCCTCGACGAGATAGCGCAGGAAGTGGCGGCCCAGGTCGATGCCAGCTGTGCCGACCTGATCGAGGCCGTGACTGGATTTCCGCCGGTCATTCCCGACATTTCGAGCCGCGCCCCGAAAAGCTCGGCAACACGGAATGAGCTGGGCAACGCCAGCAGCGATCTGCAGTTCTTCCGGTCGCTGGCCCTCCAGTTCGAAAGCCGCTCCCCGCTCTTCAAGGGGCGCACCATGCGCATCCTGCGCCTGGCCCAGGAAACCAACAAGGCAGGCAAGCATGCGGTCGATCCAGTCCAGCTCGAAGCGGCGGTCTATCTGCACGATGTCGGCATGATGCTGCTGCCCGAGTCTATCTGGCTCAAGGTCGGGCGGATGTCTCCCGAGGACAAGATTGCCCTGCGCAACCACCCTGGCTTTGCGGCCGGCCTTTTGCTGCGCATGCCAGGCTGGGAGGCGGCGGCCGAAATGGTCGCCCAGCATCACGAAATGCCGGACGGCGGCGGTTACCCCAATGCACTGGATAACGACAGGATCTGCCCCGGCGCGAAGATTCTGGCCATTGTCGATGCGTTCGAAGCCGTCATGCTCAAGCACATCCATCGGGGCAAGAACCGGTCGGTGCTCCGGGCGATTGCCGAAATCAACGCCTGCGACAAGCAGTTCGCGCCGGAGTGGATTGCCCCGTTCAACGCGGTGATCCGCAAGACCATCGAAGCCTGATGTCCGCCGACCTCGAACGACGCTTTGGCGGAGTAGCCCGCCTCTACGGCCAGGACGGTGCAGCCGCCCTGCGTAACGCGCATGTCTGCGTCGTCGGCATCGGCGGCGTCGGGTCGTGGGCAGCGGAGGCGCTGGCGCGCACCGCCGTCGGCCGCATCACCCTGATCGATCTCGACATGGTGGCCGAATCCAACACCAACCGGCAGATTCATGCCTTGGGCGACATCTACGGCAAGGCGAAGGTCGATGCCATGGCGGAACGGCTTCGGGCCATCAATCCGGCCTGCAAGATTCGCTGTATCGAAGACTTCGTGACTCCCGATAACGTGACGACAATGCTCGATGGGGATTTCACCGCCGTTATCGACGCCATTGACCAGGTTCGCGCCAAGGTGGCGATGATCGCTTTCTGCCAACGCCGCAAGCTGCCCATCGTGATCGCCGGTGCCGCTGGCGGGCAGATCGATCCCACGCAAGTTCGCGTCAGCGATCTCAGCCAGACGGTGCAAGACCCGCTACTGGCCAAGGTGCGCTCCACGCTGCGTCGCGACCACGGGTTTCCGCGCGATCCGCGGAAAAAATTCGGGGTTTCGGCCGTCTATTCCACCGAGCCATTGCGCTACCCTAAAACCGATGCTGCCTGCGATGCCGAGCGCGGCCCGGCCGGCCTCAGTTGCGCCGGTTTTGGTTCATCAGTCTGCGTCACCTCGGTGTTCGGCATGGCTGCTGCAGCCCAGGTCATCAACCTGATCAGCCAGGCATGAGAAAACCTCGCAAATTGCGCTCCCGCAAGGCCGGCCTGCCGCCTGGCACGCTTGTCCACATCGGCGAAATCAAGACCCCGTCCGCTTCGTATTCATTGATCGATTTCGATGAACACGGCTTGCAGGAAACCCGGTTTGCCGAGCCGCTCGCCCTGACCCAACACGCATGCCAGCACGCCACACGCTGGGCCAACGTCTATGGTGCCAGCAGCCCAACCGACCTGGCCACAGTGGGCTCCGCCTTCGGTCTGCATCCGTTGGTCCAGGAGGACATCCTCAATAACGCGCAGCGCCAGAAACTCGACGCCTACGAGGATTATCTCTACCTCGTTCTGCATCGCTACGAAATACAGGGCAACGCACTGGACCTCGTCCAGGACCAGATCAGCCTGATCATCGGCCGCGACTATGTGCTGACCTTTCAGGAACGTCCGTCACAGACCTTCGAGCCGATACGGCAACGCCTGCGCAGCGGACACCACAGCCTGCGCAAGGGGGGCGTCGATATGCTGGCCTATTCGCTCATCGACACGGTGGTCGATAGCTATTTTGGCGTCATCGAACAGCTCAACGATTACGCCGAGAAGCTCGAAGACAAGATTCTGGGCCGGCCTGACCCTGCAACGCTGGAAGGCATTCACCAGCTAAAGCGCTGCGTATCGCACCTGCGCCGCAACCTGCATCCTTTGCGGGAGGTGCTGGGCACCCTGCATCGCGATGCCGGCGATTTTTTTCGGGCTGATATCCAACTCTACATTCGCGACGTTTACGACCACACCGTACACATTCTCGAATCTCTGGAAGACTTGCGCGACCTGGCTACCGGCCTGCTCGACGTGTATCTGTCGACGATCAGTCACCGGGTCAATCTGGAAGTTCGTACACTGACTGTGGTTGCTACCATCTTCATGCCGGCCACGCTGATTGCCGGAATTTTCGGCATGAACTTCAGGGAAATGCCGTGGCTGGCCGATCCTGGTGGGTTTTCCTATGCCCTTGGCTGTATGGGGGTGATCGCCACCATCATGCTGCTGCTATTCTGGCGGCGACGTTTCGTTTAGGCCTAGCGGCTATCGAGCCAGACGCCCAGGCCTTGTGCGTTCAATTCGAGATCGGTCGCCCAGATGTCGAGCAAAGTCGATTCCGGCAATTGGCATCCATGGCGTCGAATTTCAGCCAGCAGATAGTCGGTCATTTTCTGCTTGATTCGCGCATGCCGCTGCTCACCGGCCCCCTGTTCGCCCTGCGCCATGGCAACCAGAGCATCCAGATGGCGCAACAATTCTGCCCCTTGGGCCTGCACTTCCGGAACCTGGCTGTAGTGGGTCAGATACATGGCCTGCGGTTGCAAGGCCACCAGACGCTGGATCGAGGCCCGCATTTCATCTGGCTCGAATTGCGTCGGCGTCGTCGTCGGGAAGATGAACTGCCGGCCATCGACGTCGAGTTCGCGGTAGGACAGGCCGAACATGTCGCCAGTGAAAATCGCCTTGGCCTTGTGGTCGACAATGCAGATGTGATGGCGGGCATGCCCTGGCGTATCCAGGCAAACCAATTCGCGACCATTCAGCGAAATGACGTGGCCATCCGGCGCCTCGATGATACGCTCGGCCGGAATGGGCAATATCTCGCCGTAGACCCGTTGGACATAATCAGCGCCATAAACCGCAGTGACGCCGGCAACCAGCTTGGACGGTTCGGCCATATGACGCGCCCCACGCGGATGAACCACCAACCGGGCCTCCGGAAAGGCGCGCATCATGCTGCCAGCTCCCCCGGCGTGATCAAGGTGGATATGGGTCAACATCACATAATCGACAGCCGACGCATCCAGGCCTAATTTGCGTAGTGCGGCCAAGGCATTTGGCAAGGCATCGTTGCTGCCGGTATCGATGAACGCGACCCGCCCGTTTTCAATAACCATGTGAATTGCAGCAAGAACCGGACGCACATAACCGGCGTCAAATGCCACGATCCCGTTGCCGTAATCTCTCCAGTCAAACATTCCCATACTCCAGCGTATTGTTCTGGCGCATTATACTTTGGGCTTATTGACTCGATCGAACACCATGACGCACTTCCTTGCCGATGATGGCGCGAAAATTCATCTCAAGATTTCCGGCGAAGGTTCGCCTCTCATCATGCTGCACGGCTGGACGTCCAGTCATCAGGAATGGTTCCCGTTCCTGCCATTTCTCCACGAGCGACATCGCGTATATCGCTGGGACGCGCGTGGCCACGGCGGGCATGATATCGGTGACAGATCACCACCAACCGTTGAGCGTATGGCCAGGGATCTCGAGAATTTGCTGGATCATTTCCAGATAGAGAAAGCGGCCATCGTCGGACATTCAATGGGTGCCCTGACACTATGGCAATACATTCGCGATTTCGGAACCGGACGCCTCGCCAGACTGTGTTTCATCGACCAGTCGCCGAAATTGCTCACTGACAGCACCTGGAGCCACGGCATCTACGGTGACTTCGACGATTCAAGGTCCAGGGAAATGGTCTCCTGGCTGGAAGACGACTTTGCGGAAGGCGTACTGAAGCTCACCGCGTTTGGCCTCAATGCACGTGCCAGGGAAAAGTATCTTTCTGGCGCCAGCGGCTGGGAAAAATCGCGCCAGGCCCTTCGCACCTTGAACCCCGGCCCCTTGATCGACTGCTGGACCAGCCTGACAGCAGCCGATTACCGTGACGTCCTGGCTCAAATCAACGTTCCGTCGATGCTTGTGTACGGTGGTGAAAGCAATTTCTATGGAGAAGGAACGGCTCGCTTTGTTGCCAACCAGATTCCGAATGCGGTGCTACATATCTACGAAGGCACGGATCACTCGCCTCACCAATGGCAACGGGAGCGCTTTGCACGAGACCTGATGGCCTTTATCGACCAAACGTGTTGATACGTATTTTTCCAAACGTAATTTATTTGATGTAAAAGCAAAAACCCCCTGCCGGTATTCTGGAGGGGGTTTTTAAATGGGGGTCTGGCGTTGACCTACTTTCGCGAGCGGAAGCTCACTATCATTGGCGCGATGCTGTTTCACGGTCCTGTTCGGGATGGGAAGGGGTGGTACCAGCAGGCTATTGACGCCAGACGTAACT
>JAEUOE010000259.1 GCA_016790885.1 Dechloromonas sp.
GCCTCATGCAATCCGATGGCTCAATCCGGCGATTACACTTGCTCCATTGCCCTGAGGCCTGCGCCTTATCTACAGGGAAACTCAGCACTGACCAGGAATTACCCATGAAACTCTATATCGCCGGCCCCGATGTCTTTCGCCCCGACGCGGCACAGTGGGCCGAGCATGCGCGGCGCTTGTGCCGCCAGGCCGGGCATGAAGCGCTGATCCCGCTCGATGGGGTGGAAACGACGGCCGCCGGGATTTATCACGCCAATATCGGGCTGATCCAGGCTGCCGATGCCGTGCTGGCCAATCTGAACCCCTTTCGCGGCTGTGAGCCGGATTCGGGCACCTGCGTCGAGGTCGGCTTTGCACTGGCGCTCGGCAAGCCGGTGACCGGTTATCTGGAGGGAACGGAAAGCACGGTCGAGCGGGTCGGAAGGGTGCAGGGCGGCGTGGATGTCGGGGCGGACGGGAGGCCTCGCGATCATGAGGGGCTGCTCATCGAGGATTTCGGCCTGCCGCTCAACCTGATGCTGGCCATGCCGGTGCGCCTGGTCGCCGGCGGCTTGCCCGCGGCACTGGCAGCGCTCAGCCAGGCCTGAACATCAGGGCAGGATCAGAGCAGTTCGGTATCGGCGTGACTGTAGGCCGGCGCGCAGCAGCACAGGATGCGCAGCGCCTCGTGGCCGGTGTTGGCCACCCGGTGCGCCGTGCCGGGTGCGATCAGGATGCTGTCGCCGGCCGCAATGGCGAAAACCTCCTCGCCCAGGGTCATCTGGCCGCAGCCGTGCGTGACGTGGTAGATCTCTTCGGTGACCTGATGGCGGTGCAGGAGCGTTACCGTGCCCGGGGGAAGGGTCGCCTCGGCCAGGCTCTGGTGGCGCACGGCGTGCCGCTCGGGATGGAGCAGTTCACGAATTTCCGAACCATCCTTGGTGACATAGGGTGTCACCTCGGCCAGCGCGCTCCGGCGGATCACTTGCCACCCCAGGGTTGAATCGGCACGGTGGAAATGGCATTGGCCGGTGCGCCTTCGATGATCCGGCGGCTGATCGCCAGATAAACCAGCACGTTGCGCTTGCGATCGAAGAAGCGGTGGATCTTGGTTTCCTTGAAGATCAGCGAAGTGTCTTCGCTGAATACCACTTCGTCATCCGGCATCTTGGCCGGCAGCACGATGGGGCCGATCTGACGGCAGGCCAGCGAAAACTGCGAGGGGTCTTCGGCCAGCCCGAAGCTACCCTTGACGCCGCCGGTACGCGCCTGGCTGACATGGCAGGTAACGCCAGGCACCTTGGGGTCATCGTAGGCGTTGATGCAGACGCGGTGATTGGCGCCGATCAGCTTCCAGCTGGTGGTTACGCAGCCGACTTCTTCGGATTCCGCGTGCGCCGCAGCGAAGCTGCTGGCCAGCAGCAGCCCGGTAGTCAGCCGGATCAGGCGAGAGGACAGGGAGAGGGTAGTCATGGTGGGCACCGAAAAAGTGATTGAGGAAGGGCAGTCGCCAAGACGCAAGTTCCGGCGCCAGTTTGCCAGCCTGCTATGACGAAGGAAATCGTTTGACCGGCAGCGGGGTCATTCGGCCAACGTGCTTGGCCAGTATCTTGTAGGTGTCACGGTCGAATGGCGGGCGCTCCTTGGCGAGCAGTTCGTCGATCTGCTCATCGGCGCTTGCCGTACCCAGGTAACGCCAGCCGGCGATGACGTGGGCTTCGTCGCCC
>JAEUOE010000264.1 GCA_016790885.1 Dechloromonas sp.
GCCTCGCGTTCGAAGCGGGCATAGGTCAGGCTGGTGTCGATCAACTGGTCGAGTTCGTCGAGGTCGGCTTCCATCATCGCCCACAGCCGCTCGCGTTCCTCGCTTTCATCGGTTTCAGTCAGCATTTCCAGGGCGAAACGCATGCGGGCGATCGGTGTGCGCAATTCGTGCGAAATGCCGCAGGAGAGTTCGCGATGGGTGGCCAAAAGCTGCCGGATGCGCTCGGCCATGCTGTTCATGGTGTCGGAAAGCGGGGCGAACAACTGGGTGCGGGCGGCTGGCGAGCGGGCTTCAAAATGGCCATCGCCGAGGTCGCGGGCGGTTTGGCGCAGGGCTTCCAGGTCACGCCACACCGGGCGTATCCAGAACCACAGGGCAATGGCGAAAATGACGCCGATCAGGCTCCAGGTGAGCAGGCGCAGACGCAGTTCGAGCGGCAGCCTGTCCCTCAGTTCCGGGTTGCGATTGGAGGCCAGCGGGCCAACCACCAGCACCTTGCTGGAGGTGCCGAGGCGGTGATACATGATGTCGCCGTCGTGGTCGATGGCGATGTCGCCGGCATCGAGTTTGATGACCTGGGTCGGGGTCAGGGTGCGGTCCAGCGAAATGCGTTCGACGATGTCCAGGTTGTAGGAGAACTTCTCGTCGAGTTCCAGGATCTTTTTTTGCCAGTCGCGCCGGGGATAGCGGAACAGTTCATCCTCGATCAGCGTGATGGTGCCGCGCATGAAGCGGCGCGCGTAATCGTCGGTGATGCCGCGCTGGGCGGTGGAAATGATGAAGTCGGCGGTGAAGGCGATGGCGACGAAGGAGCCCATGGCCAGCAGGTAGAAATTGAAGAACAGCCGCGATAGGCTGTAGCGGCTGCCACGCCAGCGCGGCAGCGTTACCCGGAATAAGGAACGAGCCAGTCCCTGGTTGTTTTCCCGGGTTGGCTTGCTCTCGCCCGGCGTGTCAGTTCCAGTCATGCTTGCTGAACAGGTAGCCCTTGCCACGCACCGTCTTGATGCGGGTCGGGTTTTCCGGGTCGTCGTTCAGTTTCTTGCGCAGCCGGGAGATGCGGGCGTCGATGGAGCGATCGAGGCCATCGAAGCCGATGCCGCGCAATTCCTGCAGCAGGTCGTCGCGCGACAGCACGTTGCCGGCGTGCGAGGCGAGCAGCCAGAGCAGGTCGAATTCGGCTGTCGTCAGGTCGATCGTATGGCCGGACAGCGAGGCGGTACGGGTCGCCTGGCTGATCTTGAACTGGCCGAAGACCATGTTGTCGGTTTCGCCGGAGGCGGCCTCGCTGGGGGCGGGCAGGCGCCGGAGCAGTGCCTTGATGCGAGCGAGCAGGACGCGCGGCTGAACCGGCTTGGCAATGTAGTCGTCGGCTCCCATCTCGAGGCCGAGAATCTGGTCGAAATCCTCGTCGCGGGCGGTGAGCATGAGGATCACGCCGCGATACAGCGGGCGCACGGCCCGACAGACCTCGAAACCGTCCTTGCCGGGCAGCATGACGTCAAGAATGACGAGGTCCGGCTGCTCCGCCAGGATCCGAGCCTCGGCAGTGTCGCCGCGTGGTTCGATGCTGACCTGGAGGTCGTTCTTGGTGAGGTATTCGGCGGTCAGTTCAGCCAGCCGTTCGTCGTCTTCGACAAGCAGTATGCGTGTATTCATTCGCCAATCTTAACGGCCGGCCGGCCGGCGGTCCACTTTCCTGAACGGCTTGCCTCCTGTCGGGAGCCTGTGTTGCTACTCCCCGCATGC
>JAEUOE010000268.1 GCA_016790885.1 Dechloromonas sp.
TAGTCGTGAACAATCCGGTTGCGTACGTTGCGCATTTGTAACCAGAGGTTAGTGTTACTGACCAGATCGAGTTTTTCCATCCGATTGAGCAGGCTGCGGGTCGAATCGGATTGTTCCGCAAATTCGCGCAATTCATGGCTACGAAAATAGCGCAGGCAGCATTCCACGGCACGAACAAAGCGATCAGCCAAGGCATCGTAAGGCTCCAATTCCTTTGGCGTATAGGTGGCGGCGGGGTCAAATGGCCGGTATTCGCTCAGGGATGCAACGACAAGATCGATCGTCCGCCTGGCTTTCTCTCGGTTGCTCTCGGCGAGTAGTTCAAGATCGGTCGTCATACAAGAACTCCGGTTTTTAGTGCAATGCGGTGAATCGGGGTTTCGTTTGTTCCTGGGTGCAGCAGGAGAATATCGATTTTCTGGTCGCCGAGCGCTTCTTGTAGATCGGTTTCGAGCGCGACAGCGGCCAGGAAGTCGTTGTTGATCGGCTGTGGAATGCGAACAAGAAGATCGATGTCGCCACCGCGTGCCTGATCATCTGTGCGAGAGCCGAACAGCCATGCCTGAGCGGCATTGCCAAAGCGCTGGCTGACAACCTGCTTGATGATTTGCCGTTCCTGAGCGGAGAGTCTCATGGCGATCCTGGTGCCTGAAGATAGCCCTATTGTAGTGCGCCAGGTGGCTGTTCCGTCGTGCTGCCTCAGCCGATCAGGATCAGATTGTCACGGTGGATGATTTCCGGTTCATCAACGTAGCCCAGTAGCTCCTCGATTTCGCCGGTCGATTTGCGGGCGATCAGGCGCGATTCGCCGCTGCCGTAGTTACTCAGGCCGCGGGCGATTTCCTGGCCTGTGGGGTCGATGCAGGCGACGGCGGCGCCGCGCTCGAAGTCGCCTTCCACGGCAGTAACGCCAATGGGCAGCAGGCTCTTGCCGGCACGCAGGGCGTCGACGGCGCCGGCATCAAGCATCAGACGGCCAGCCAGTTGCAGATGGTCGGCCAGCCATTGCTTGCGGGCGGCGAGGGGCTGGGTTTGGGCGACGAGCAGGGTGCCGACGGATTCGCCGGCGGCCAGGCGCAGGATGGCATCGGTTTCCCGGCCATTGGCAATGACGGTGTGGGCGCCGCTGCGTGCAGCGCGCTTGGCGGCGATGACCTTGGTGATCATGCCGCCAGTGCCGACGGCACTGCCGGCACCGCCGGCCATGGCTTCGAGTGACGGGTCGCCGGCGGTAGCCTCGCCAATCAGTGTCGCGGCCGGGTCCTTGCGCGGATCGGCGGTGTATAGCCCTTGCTGGTCGGTCAGGATGATCAGCGCATCGGCTTCGATCAGGTTGGCGACCAGGGCGCCCAGGGTGTCGTTGTCGCCAAATTTGATCTCGTCGGTAATGACCGTATCGTTCTCGTTGATGATCGGGACGACGCCGAGTTCGAGCAGGGTGGCGAGCGTTGAGCGGGCGTTCAGGTAGCGCTTGCGGTCGGCGAGATCGTCGTGGGTGAGCAGCAGTTGGGCGGTGTGCAGGCCGTGCTGCATGAAGGCGGCTTCATAAACTTCGACCAGCCCGGCCTGGCCGACGGCGGCGGCAGCCTGTTTTTCGTGCACGGTTTTCGGCCGGCGACCCCAGCCCAGGCGCTGCACGCCACAGGCAACGGCACCGGAAGAAACCAGGACGATCTCCTTGCCGGCTGCGCGCAGCTGGGCGATCTGCCGGGCCCAGTCGCCGATGGCGCCGAGATCAAGGCCGTTACCGTTGTTGGTGACGAGGGCGGAGCCGACTTTGATGACCAGACGTTTGGCATGGGCGAGACGGGTTGGTAGCGGCGTATAGCCGTTCTGGCGAGCGATATGGGCTAGTGCTTCGTCCAGGGGGGCAATTTCGTTGGCGATGACCATCCAGATATCGTCGAGTTGTACGCCAAGGTAGGCATGTGCCAGGACATTGCGTAATCCGGCAATGTTTCGCCAGGGTATTGCCGGGGCTTGCTCCGTGAGCCAGTCGATGTCGAGGTCGCGAACGATCTGGCCAATGATTTCCAGATTGCGGAGGACGGCATCCTGCGTCTTCTGGTCGTTAAGGAGGCTGTTTTTTCCTGCCTTGGTGTACTCGCAAATACGCTGGATCAACTCGCGGGCGTGATAAACCAGCAGGTTTCGGCGATCAATGCTCATAGGGGGCGTGCCTCGCCGAGGACGTGCTGGCGGATCAGTGGGTGCAGCCCCTCTTCGGTGACGACATCGGCTTGGCGATGAAGGCAGTCTTCCAGGTCGTGCTTGAATCCGATGAGATCGAGAAGCGAGCGGCCTTTTTCCAGGGAAACCAGAAAGTCGATATCGCTGGTTTCACTGTCAGAGCCACGGGCAACTGAACCAAAAACGCGCACGGAGTGGGCGCCATGTTTATGAGCCAGATTCAGAATGGTATCGCGTTGGGCGACAAGGAGGTCGAAGGTGGCCATAGTGTAATGCTCAGGATTCGTCTTCCGGTGATTCTAGCGGCTCTTCGGCAACAGGTGCCATCTGCTCCAGTGCCTCCTGGATGGCGTAGATCAGCGGCTTGGTGCCTTCGCCGTTGATGGCGGCGATGGTGAACACCGGGCC
>JAEUOE010000269.1 GCA_016790885.1 Dechloromonas sp.
TATAATCCTACTTTATCGTATGGTGCACCGCAATTTTGGCGGGCTTTTCGGAATGATCGCGCAGTGAAACTTCACACCACCAACAACGCCAATCTCAACCTGTTCACCGCCTACGGTAGCGATTACGTTGCGGTCAATCAGGAAAAACACAGCAAGAATCTGATTGTCCTGCCCGAGTCGATGCTGCCTGACTGGACATCGTCCTCGGTAGCAACGCTGACTGAAGCGGACATGGAGATCCTGACCGGGCTGGGCACCGAAATCATCCTGCTCGGCACCGGTTCACGGCTGCGCTTTCCATCCGGCGCCCTGCTCCGCCCGTTTGCCAATGCCGGGATAGGCCTCGACGTCATGGACCTGCAGGCAGCCTGCCGCACCTACAACATTCTGGCCGCCGAGGGCCGCAAGGTTGCCGCAGCCCTGCTTTTCGACTGATCAGCCGCGACCGTAGGTATCCTCGAAACGGACGATATCGTCCTCACCGAGATAACTCCCCGACTGCACCTCGATCATCTCCAGCGGAACGATCCCGGGGTTTTCCAGGCGATGTTTGACGCCCAGGGGAATGTAGGTGGACTGGTTTTCGGTCACCAGAAATGCCTCTTCGCCCTTGGTAACCCTGGCAGTACCGGTCACCACAATCCAGTGCTCGGCCCGATGGTGATGCATCTGCAATGACAGCGACGCACCCGGCTTCACGCAGATACGCTTGACCTGAAAGCGCTCCCCGGCATCGACACCGTCGTACCACCCCCAGGGCCGATGCACCTTGCGATGCCATTGGGCGACAGAGCGTTTCTCTGCCTTCAGGCGCTCGACAATCCTTTTGACATCCTGCGTCGCATCATGCTGGGCAACCAGCACCGCATCATCCGTCTCGACGACCACCACATCACTGAGTCCAATGCAGGTGACCAAACGGCTCTCCGACACGACCAGCGTATTCTGGCAGGACTCCAGCATCACATCACCACGCACAGCATTCCCGGCCTCGCACTTGGGCAAGACCTTCCACAGCGCATCCCAGGCGCCCACATCGGACCAGCCGGCGGATAACGGAATAACGAGCGCTTTCGGCAACGCATTGCCACCGACGGAAAGCTTCTCCATCACGGCGTAGTCGATGGAGTCAGAAGGACATTGTTCAAATGCCGTACGATCAACCCGAACAAAGTCTCCGTCCTGACTAACGGCCTGCAACGACGTAGTGCAGGCGTCCAGAATATCCGGCCGACACATCGACAGGGCAGACAACCAGATTGAGGCCTTCATCACGAAAATACCGCTGTTCCAGAGGTAATCACCTTGATCAAGGTAGGCCTGAGCCGTCTCCCGATCCGGTTTCTCGACAAAGCGGCTCAATGCATAGGCACCATCACCGGAACTCAATGGCGCACCACGCTGAATGTAGCCGTACCCCGTTTCCGGACAATCCGGTGTAATACCGAAAGTTACGGCAAATCCCTGTTCGGCCAGTTCGACTGCCCGCGCCACCGCTGCCCGGAACACACCCCCCTCAAGAATGACGTGATCCGCCGGCATGACGACCAGGATCGGATCCTTGCCTTCACGTCGCGCCCAAAGTGCAGCCAGCGTCATGGCCGGCGCCGTATTGCGCCCACAGGGTTCCAGCAAAATCTGACCGTGCATCCCGAGCAGGCGAAGTTGCTCGGCAACCGCAAAACGGTGCTCTTCATTGCACACCAGAAAAGGCCCTGCCACACCGTCAATCCCGTTGAGTCGGGCCACGGTCTCCTGCAACATGGAATTGTCGCCAACCAGAGGCAACAACTGCTTGGGATATTTTTCGCGCGACAGCGGCCAAAGACGGGTTCCCGAACCACCGGACAGAACAACAGGGATCACGACAGACATATTCTTGTATTCACAGGCGAGTTACAGCATTTAAAAACCATCACCAGGTTCAATCCAGTTTCTTCAGATATTCCTTGGTGAAAATCTTGTCAGGCAGGTCACGCAGCTTCATCTCGCTATACTCGAGAACCGACTTTTCTCCGGCGCGCATGGCATCTTCCATCACCAGACGGGTTGGACGAATTTTTCCGGCCAGCGTCTGAAAGTTTTCGTAACTGCACCTCTTCATCAGCCGGTTCGATAGCGAATAAAACTCGGCCTTGAGCGGCCAGCCCGATTTTTCATTCACCCAGTACATGAC
>JAEUOE010000253.1 GCA_016790885.1 Dechloromonas sp.
ATGATTTACGAGACCGTCGCCGCCGTCGACCTGGGTTCCAATAGTTTTCGTCTGCAAGTCGGGCGGGTGGTCGATAACCAGATTTACACCCTGGATTCGATGAAGGAGCCAGTGCGCCTGGCATCCGGCCTGATGGCCGACAAACGCCTCGATGCCGCCTCGCAGGCGCGGGCGCTGGATGGCCTGCGCCGCTTCGGCGAACGCCTGGGCGGTCTGGATAGCGGTGCGGTACGGGCCGTCGCCACCAATACCCTGCGCGTTGCCAAGAATGCCGCCGAATTCCTGCCGCTGGCCGAGGAGGCGCTCGGCTTCCCCATCGAAATCATCGCCGGGCGCGAAGAGGCCCGCCTGATCTACATCGGCGCATCACATTCGTTGCCCATGGCGGCGCACAAGCGGCTGGTCGTCGATATCGGTGGCGGCTCCACCGAATTCATCATCGGCAAGCGGCACGAGCCACAGCTGATGGAGTCGCTGTACATGGGCTGCGTCAGCTACACGCTGCGCTTCTTCCCGGATCGCAAGATCGACAAGCGGCGCCTGCGCGAGGCACAGGTTGCGGCAGCCAAGGAAATCGAGCTGATCGCCCACGATTACCAGCGCATGGGCTGGAAGGAGGCGGTGGGGTCGTCCGGCACGGCACGCGCCATCGCCGATGTGCTGGAGTTGAACGACCTTAACCCGAATGGCGAAAGCGGTATCACCCGCATCGGGCTGGACAAGCTGTGCGCCATGCTGATCAAGGCCGGCTCGGCCGAAGCGCTCGATCTCCCCGGCATCAAGGGCGACCGCCTGCCGGTGTTTCCGGGCGGCGTGGCCATCATGTCGGCCATTTTCGAGGAACTCGGCATCGAACGCATGTCCTATGCCGACGGGGCCTTGCGCCTGGGCGTGCTGTACGACCTGCTCGGCCGTTTCCATCACCACGACATGCGGGATTCGACGGTCACCCAGTTCCGCCGCCGCTATCAGGTGGAGGGCGACCAGGTCGAACGGGTCGAGGCAACGGCGCTGTCGGCGCTGGCGCAGATTTCGGGCGGGGCACCGAGCGAGACCGATGTCCAGTTCCTGTCCTGGGCCTGCCGCCTGCACGAGATCGGGATCTCGGTGGCGCATAACGCCTATCACAAGCACGGCGCCTACATCCTGACCTACGCCGATATGCCGGGCTTTTCCAAGAAGGATCAGGCGCGCCTGGCCATGCTCGTGCTCGGCCATCGCGGCAAGCTGGAAAAGCTGGGCGGCATTCCGGCCAGCGACAGCGCCTGGAATCTCATCTTCTGCCTGCGCCTGGCGGTGCTGCTGCATCGCACCCGCGACGATCGCGATCTGCCCACCTGGCGCGTCATGCCGACCGCCAGTGGTTACTGGATCGATCTGCCCAACGACTGGCTGGCTGCCAATCCGTGGACGGCGGCAGCCTTCGGGGAAGAGGCGGCGGTCTGGAGGCAGGTGGGCCGGGAATATCTCGTCAAGTCGAAGCCGACGAGGAAACCGGTGTGAATGGCGACGTACAAGGAGTTTCACCAGTATTCCATCGAAAAGCCGAATGAGTTCTGGACCGAGCAGGCCCAGCTCATCGACTGGAAGGAACCGTTCACCCAGGTGTGCGATTATTCCCGCCCGCCGTTTGCCAAGTGGTTCGTCGGCGGCAAGACCAACCTCTGCTACAACGCAGTCGATCGCCATGCAGCCAAGCGTCCGAACGATCGTGCGCTGATCTACATCTCGACCGAAACCGACGAGGAAAAGGTTTATTCCTTTGCCGAACTGCAGCGCGAAG
>JAEUOE010000080.1 GCA_016790885.1 Dechloromonas sp.
CATGTATGCCGGCGGCGACAAGGGAGATGACGGCCGTTTCCAGGGCTGGCAGGAATTTGCCGCCAGCCAGTGGGCGGCGCGCTCGATCTTCTCCGTCAAGCAGGATGTCCGCCTGCTCAACGAAGCCATCGTCGAGCAGACCTTCGGCAAGTCGCTGGCCGTCGCCCGGGCGCGCCACGGGCTGGCGGCCGAAGCGGTCGACTGGTTTCTGCCGCACATGTCCTCCGAGTATTTCCGCCAACCGCTGGCCGACTACATGGCGGCGAACGGCTTTGCGATTGGCCAGGAAAAGTGGTTCACCAACCTGCCAACCAAGGGCAATACCGGTTCGGCGTCGATCTTCATCATCCTCGACGAACTGTTCCGCAGCGGCCGCCTCGCTCTCGGCAACCGCCTGCTCTGCTTCGTGCCGGAAAGCGGCCGTTTCACCGGCTCGCTGATGCACCTGACGGTCGTCGATCATGCTGGATAGCGAGGTTCCGCAAGAGGGCAACAGCACGCTGGGCGGCCACCGCAAGGCGATGTACGCGCGCGGCACCGACGGCAAGCTGCATATCGTCCAGTCGGCCGGCTGGGAAGTCGAGGAAATCGTCACCAAACAGGCGGTCGACGACCTGTTGCGCCTGACTGAAGAGGCCCGCCAGCGCGTCCTGGCCGGCCTGACCTCGCCGCTCGAATACCACATGTACCGGGTACGCATGGACGTGCCGCTGCTGGCGCAGGCCAGCGGCATCTGGCAATGGCGCATCCGCCGGCATTTCCGGCCCGCCATTTTTGCCGGCCTGTCTGTATCCCTGCTCGCCACTTACGCCGACGCCATGGGCATGACGGTCGAACAGCTGAAGAAAGCCGACTGATGGACTTCCAGCACCGCCAGGCCTCGCACTGCGAGAGCGGGGTCATGTCCAACCTGCTGCGCCACCATGGCCTGCCGCTCTCCGAGCCGATGACTTTCGGCCTCTCGTCGGCCCTCTCCTTCGCCTACCTGCCGATCATCAAGATCAACGGCCTGCCGCTGGTCGCCTACCGCATGCCGCCCAAGGCCATCATCAAGGGCCTGCAGAAACCGCTCGGCCTGAAGATGCGCTTCGAGACTTTCGGCAGCCAGGCGGCCGGGGTCGCCCGGCTGAACGAATTGCTCGATCAAGGCAAGCTGGTCGGCCTGCAGACCTCGGTGTTCTGGCTGCCCTACCTGCCGCAAGACCTGCGCTTTCATTTCAACGCCCACAACGTGCTGGCCTTCGGGCGCGACCCGGCAACGGGCGACTACCAGCTCTCCGACCCGGTGGCCGAAACCACCGTCACCTGCGCCCCGGCCGACCTGCAGCGCGCCCGCTTCGCCAAGGGCGCCCTGGCGCCCAAGGGCCTGCTCTACTACCCGGTCGGCACGCCACACACACCCGACTGGGCGCAGGTTCTGCCCGCCGCCATCAGGAAGACGACCCGCATCATGCTCGATGCCCCGCTGCCGATCATCGGCGTGCGCGGCATCCGCTGGCTGGCCAAGGCCATCGAGAAACTCGACACCGGCAGCGGTGCCGCCCACAGCAAGCTGTTCATCGGCCAGGTGGTGCGCATGCAGGAGGAAATCGGCACCGGCGGCGGCGGTTTCCGCTTCATCTACGCCTCCTTCCTGCAGGAAGCCGCCGCCCTGCTCGGCCGGCCGGCGCTCGACGAACTGTCCGAAAAGCTGGTCGACATCGGCGACGAATGGCGCGAGTTCGCGCTCGCC
>JAEUOE010000111.1 GCA_016790885.1 Dechloromonas sp.
GCTCGTTGTAGTAGCCGGTGTGGTCGCCGTACGGTCCTTCCATCGCCATCTCACCGGGATGAATGACGCCCTCCAGCACGATTTCGGCCGAGGCCGGTACCTGCAGCGTCGAGCCCAGGCATTGCGTCAACTCGGTCTTGCTGCCGCGCAGCAGGCCGGCGAACTGGTACTCGGACAGCGAATCAGGCACCGGCGTCACGGCGCCGAGGATGGTCGCCGGGTCGCAGCCAAGGACCACCGCCACCGGGAAGGGCTGGCCGGGGTTGGCCAGTTGGTGCTCGCGGAAATCGAGCGCGCCGCCGCGATGGGCCAGCCAGCGCATGATCACCTTGTTCGGCCCCAACACCTGCTGGCGGTAGATGCCGAGGTTCTGCCGGTTCTTGCTCGGCCCGCGCGTGACGACCAGGCCCCAGGTGATCAGCGGCGCGATGTCGCCGGGCCAGCAGTGCTGGATCGGCAGGCGGCTCAGATCGACATCCTTGCCCTCCCACACCACTTCCTGACACGGCGCATTCGATACCTTCTTCGGTGCCATGTTGAGTACCTGCTTGAGGATGGGCAGCTTGTCCCAGGCATCCTTCAGGCCCTTGGGCGGCTCCGGTTCCTTAAGGTAGGCGAGCAGCTTGCCGACTTCGCGCAGGGCGAGCACCGAATCCTCGCCCATGCCCAGCGCCACGCGCTGCGGCGTGCCGAACAGGTTGGCGAGCACCGGGATGTCGTGCGGCTTGCCTTGAGTGACAGGCTTTTCGAACAGCAGGGCCGGACCGCCGGCGCGCAGCACGCGGTCGCCGATCTCGGTCATTTCAAGATGGGTATCGACCGGCGTGGCAATACGTTTCAGCTCGCCGGTCTTTTCCAGTTGCGACATGAAGTCGCGCAGATCGTGATATTTCATCGGGTGCGATACGAGAAGTGACAGCCGACACAGGCCGACGTGATATTGGGCAACAGGGCCAGCGCCTTGTCGCGGTTACCGGTCTTGGCTACGGCGGCGAATTCGCTGACCGCCTTGTGGCCATCGATGCCGATGCCATGCATGGCCGGCGGCATGTGCGGGCCGGGCCGGGCGTCGAAAGGCTTGCTGCGATGCTTGCCCATGGCCGACACGCCAAGCTTGGCCTCCGCCGCCTCGCCGGCCTCCTTGACCTTGCCTTCGGCCATCAGCGACAGCACTTCATTCACCGCAACCAGATTGTCCAGCATTTCCTGGCGCAGCGACTCCTGCGCGGCGGGCGGCATCGGTACCAGCTGGCGGGTGTCTTCGGCCACGGCCAGCGTTGAAGCCAAGGCCAGGGCGACAAACAGCGTTTTCATCCAAAACTCCTTCCCGAAATCAGGAAATCGACAACGATGCCGGCGAAAATCGCGGCGCCGACCCAGTTGTTGTGCAGGAAGGCCTTGAAGCACGGCATGCGCTCGCGGCCCCTGATCCAGGTGTAATGCACGCCCATGATGCCGGCGGCCACGGCCAGTCCGGCGTAGAAGGCCCCGCCGAGATGCAGGGAATAGCCGATCCCGCCGATGATGGCCAGGGTGGCGGCGTAGCACAGCATCACCGCCGCCACGTCGAAGCGGCCGAAGGTAATGGCGGAGGTCTTGATGCCGATCTTCAGGTCGTCGTTGCGGTCGACCATGGCGTATTCGGTATCGTAGGCCACCGCCCAGAACACGTTGGCGAGCAGCAGCCACCAGGCTTCGGCCGGCACGCCGTCGAGATGGGCGGCATAGGCCATCGGGATGCCGAAGCCGAAGGCGATGCCCAGGTAGGCCTGCGGAATGGCGAAGAAACGTTTGGTGAAGGGATAGCTGGCGGCGAGGAAGACAGCCGGCAGCGAGAGCCAGGTGACGAGTGGCATGCCGAGCGCAAGCACGAGCCCGAAGGACAGCAGGCAGAGGGCAGCGAACAGCCACAGGGCTTCCCGGGTCGTCACCTTGCCGGAGGTCAGCGGGCGCTCCTTGGTGCGCTCGACGTGCTTGTCGAAATCGCGGTCGGCGTAGTCGTTGATGACACAGCCGGCCGAGCGCATCAGCACGGTGCCCATGATGAAGATCCAGACCACGATCCAGTTCGGCCGGCCCAGCGCCGACAGCCACAAGGCCCACAGCGTCGGCCAGAGCAGGAGCAGGATGCCGATGGGTTTATCCAGCCGCATCAGCCTTTCGTAAAGATCGAGTTTTTCCTTGAGCGCGGTCCAGTTCATCGTTGGATTCTACCTTGGCGATCGTTGGCGGGCCGGGCGCTCAATGGGCGCGGCTGCGGGCGGCCTGCTGCCAGGCGACGACGGCCTGCCCGGAATGGGCGAGGATGGCCTGGTAGCGCGCATCCGGCAGCGCATGGCGCAGCGAGGCGAAGAGCTGCTGCGTACCTTCCTGGGCCAGCGGCGAAGCCGGCGCCTGGCCGGAGAGCAGGCCGATCTGAATGTGGGCCAGCGCGTCGGCGACCAGCCGCCAGCCGAGTTCCGGCATCTTCTGGTCGAGGGCGATCATCAGGCTGCCCAGGGTGTGCACGATGGCCTCGACCTGCTCGGCCGATTCGGACGCCGCCATGGCGTGCCACAGGGCGAGGTGGATGCCGCGGCGCAGGTCGACCTTGAAATCGATGGCATCCGACTCAACGGCATCGAGCTGTTCGAAATACTGCTGGAAGCGGCTTTCCTCGCGGGCATCGAGCCGGGTGCGTAGGCCGCCGATGAGCGCCGTCAGCGGGTGGATGGCGGTCAGCCCGAAAGCCTGCGTGTAGGCCAGGCCCCATTGGTCGAGGCCGCTGATCAGCAAGGCCAGGCGCAAGGCCCGCGCCTCGTCGCTGCCGCCGGCCCGGCACCAGTTGGCGCACTGCGCAGCCACCTCGCCGAGCACGCCGACATCCGGTGCACCGTCGTTGGCCGCCGCCTGCCGGAACACCCCGGCAAAGACATCCTGCGCCATGCGGGCCGCCAGCCGCTGGGTATCGGCGTTGGCCAAGTCGGCGAGTTGGTCGGCGGGAATCTGGGTGGCAGTGGTCATGGCAGGGAAAGGCGAATGGAAAAACCGGCATTTTACCGGGCTGCCGGCTACCTGCCGGAGCAGAACAAAGCGCATGAAGGCCGGCGGGTTATCATCGGCAAAAAACAAGCGCCCCGCCGAGGGCTCCGATTTTCCCTTCCCGAGAGTTTCACCATGAACGATTCGCTGTATGCCATCCCGCTCAAGACCCTGAGCGGCAACCCCACCGACCTCGGCCAGTACAAAGGCCAGGTCCTGCTCATCGTCAATGTCGCCTCGCAGTGTGGCCTGACGCCCCAGTACGCCGGCCTGGAAAAGCTGTTCGAAACCTACCGGGCACAGGGCCTGCAAGTGCTTGGTTTCCCCTGCAACGACTTCGCCGGCCAGGAACCGGGCAGTGCCGACGACATCGCCGCCTTCTGCACCACCCATTTTGGCGTCCAGTTCCCGATGTTCGCCAAGCTCGCCATCAACAGCGAACCCCGCCATCCGCTTTACGCCCGGCTGATCGCCGCCCAACCCAGCGCCACCTTCCCGGCCGCCAGTGATTTCGTCGAAAAACTGGGCCAGTACAACTGTTTGCCCAAGCAAGCAGGCGACGTGCTGTGGAATTTCGAGAAATTTCTGGTTGGCCGCGACGGCACGGTACTGCAACGCTTCTCGCCGGACACCGCGCCGGACGATGCCGCCCTGCTCGCCGCCATCGAAGCCGCCCTGGCCCAAACCCGATGAACACGCGCCATACCCCGCCGGCACCGGCCGGCAAGCCCGACGTCTGCCAACCCACCGGCTCGGCCGAACTGGCCATGCTCGATGTGTACATGCCGATGATGAAATCGGCCGCCATCGTCTCCGCCGGCCAGCTCGGCCTGTTCGAGGCCCTGGCCGACGGTGCGCTGGATACCCAGACCCTGGCCGAAACGATTCAGGCCAGCCCCCGCGGCACCCGCTTCCTGGCCGACTTCCTGGTCACCATTGGTTATCTGGAAAAGCACGGCGAGCAGTTTGCCAACACCGCCAGCACCCAGCGCTGGTTCACCCGCGCCGGCCAGGTCGATTACACCCCCGGCCTGTCATGGACCCTCGAAGCATGGCCGATGATGGGCGACCTGGCTGCTGCCGTGCGCCGCGGCGCGCCGGAAAAGACCCTGTGGCAGGCCATGGAGGAAAGGCCGCAACTCGGCAAGACCTTCTCCGCCTACATGGACGCCTTTGCCGGCGACCTCGGCCCCGATCTGCTCGCCCAGGTGCCGGTGGCGCCGCACCACACCCGACTGCTCGATCTCGGCGGCTCGCACGGCATGCACTCGATCCGCTTCTGCCAGCGCTACCCGCAACTCAGCGCGCTGATCGTCGACCTGCCCAGCGCGCTGACCGAAACCGATGCCACCATCGCCCGCCACGGCCTGGCCGAGCGCATCCACGCCAGCCCCGGCGAGCTGCTGGTGCACGACTGGCACGGCCAGCACGACGTGGTGTTCTACCTCTCGGTCGCCCACAACCACAGCGCCGACGAAAACCGCCTGGCCATCCAGCAGATTTTCGACGCCCTCAACCCCGGCGGCCTGCTGGTCATCCACGAATACCTGGCCGACACGCCGAACAACGCCTTCATGAGCGCCTTCCGGCTGACCCTGCTCTACGAAACCGGCACCCAGACCTACCGCTATGGCGAGTATGCCGACTGGCTGGCAAGCGCCGGGTTCGCCAACATCCGGCGGATCGACCTCGACCCGCTGGAGAAGGGCTCGCTGATCCTCGCCGTCAAATCGGCCTAGCCCCTGCCCTCGCGGCTCAGCGACACGCGCCGCGCAGGGCGAGCACCTTCTGTTGCAGATGCTCGGGCGTCGCCTCCCCCGGCGGCACCGGGGCGCCGACCTGCAGCGCGATGTCCGAGAACACCCCGCGGCGGAAAGGCGTCTGCATCGCCGAGCCATCGATCCGCGAGAAGAAACTGCCCCACAGCCCGGACAGCGCCATCGGCACCACCGGCACCGGGTTGGCGGCCAGGATGCGGCTGATACCGGGGCGGAAAGGCTGCAGTTCGCCATCACGGGTCAGGTGGCCTTCCGGGAAGACGCCCACCAGATCCCCGTTTTCAAGGGCCCGCCCGACTTCGGCGAAGGCAGCTTCCAGCATCACCGGGTCTTCCTTGGCCGAGGCGATGGGAATGGCGCCGCAATGGCGGAAGATGAAACCGAGCAGCGGCGTCCTGAAAATGCGGTGATCCATCACGAAGCGGATCGGGCGCGGCGAAGCGCCCATGATGATGACCGCATCGGCAAAGCTGACATGGTTGGCGACCAGCACCGCCGCACCTTCGTGCGGAATGTGCGCCAGCCCGCTGGTGCGTAGCCGGTAAACCGCCTTGACCAGCAGCCAGGCAATGAAACGAAGCAGGAATTCCGGCACCAGCCCGTAGATGTAGAGGGCCACCGCCGCATTGAGCAAGGCGCCAAGGCCGAACAGGGCCGGAATCGACAGCCCCTCGCCGAGCAGCGCCGCCGCCCCCAGCGCGCCGACCACCATGAACAGCGCATTGAGGATGTTGTTGGCGGCGATGATGCGCGCCCGGTGCTCCGGCGAGCTGCGCAACTGGACCAGTGCATACATCGGCACGATGAAGAAACCGCCGAACATGCCGAGCATCAGCAGGTCGAACAGCACGCGCCAGACTGCGGGCATGGCGAGCAGGGCGAGCAGTTCGTGCGGCGCCGCACCGGCCAGCCCGGTTGGCGAGGCGAAGTAGAGGTCCAGTCCGAACAGGGTCAGGCCGATGGAACCGAAGGGCACCAGGCCGATTTCGACATGCTTGCCGGACATCCGCTCGCACAACATCGAACCGACCCCGATGCCGACCGTGAAGGTAGCCAGCAAGAGCGTTACCGACGATTCGCCGCCCCCCAGCACGAACTTGCCGTAGGCCGGGAACTGGGCCAGGAACAGCGCGCCATACAGCCAGAACCACGAGATGCCGAGGATGGACAGGAAGACGGTGCGGTTCTCGCGGGCGAAGGCGATGTTGCGCCAGGTTTCGGACAGCGGGTTGAGATTGACCTTCAGTTCCGGGGCCGGGGCTGGCGCCGCGGGGATGCCCCGGCTGGTCAGGTAGCCGGCCAGTGCCACGACGAAGCCGCCAACGGCAATCCACACCGGATGCGCCACCGAACCGGCCAGCAGCCCGCCGGCCAGCGTGCCGATCAGGATGGCGACGAAGGTGCCAGCCTCGATCAGCGCATTGCCGCCGACCAGCTCCTCTTCGCGCAGGTGCTGCGGCAGGATCGCGTACTTGACCGGCCCGAACAGGGTCGAATGACAGCCGAGCAGGAACAGCGCCCCCATCAACACCGGCAGGCTGGTCAGGAAGAAGCCCGCCGCCGCAACGCCCATGATGG
>JAEUOE010000124.1 GCA_016790885.1 Dechloromonas sp.
CGTCTCGATGCGCCCTACACCACGACGGTCCGCGTTCCCGGCTACGCCACGCTCGACCTGCGCTACGCCTACCGCGTCGACAAGAACCTCGAAATCGCGCTGATCGGCCGCAACCTGTTGGGCGCCCGGCGTTTCGAATACGTCTCGGACTATCTGGCGACGGTCAGCACGGCCATGCAGCCGTCCTTGATGTTGACCTCGCGCTGGACGTTCTGAGCCCGACATGGCGCGCACCCCACTCCATCGATTCATCCGCAACGCCGTGCTGGCGGCCGGCATCGCGCTGGCCATGCCGGCCACCTTTGGCGAAGTCACGTCCGAATCGCAACTGAAGGCCGCCTACCTGGTCAATTTCCTGAAATACGTGGAATGGCCGGGCGCACGGGGCGGCACGGTCAATATCTGCCTGTTCGGCCGCGACAGCCTCGGCCCCTACCTGGCCGGCTACGAAGGCCGCCAGATCGCCGGGCGCGAGTTGCGCATCCGCAAGGTGAGCAGCCCGGAACAACTGGCCGACTGCCATGAACTGTTCATTCCCGAAACCGAGGAAGCGCGCATCGGTGCGGTGCTGCGCTGGGTCGACCGGCAGCCGATCCTGACCGTCAGCGATGCCGAAAGCTTCGCCCGGGATGGCGGCGGCATCGCCCTGATCCGCAACGACGGCCGCCTGCAGTTCGAGGTCAATAACGACACCCTGGGCCGGGCCAACCTGAAAGCCAGCTCGCAGATGCTGCGCCTGGCCCGCCAGGTGTTTGGAGCCAGCCGATGAAACGCAGCCTGCCCATCCGCCGCCGGCTGGCCCTGATCATCGCCGTTTCGCTCGGCGTCAGCCTGTTGCTCACCTCGCTGTTCTTTGCCGCCCGCCAGATCGACCACCGCCGCTCGGCCAAGCTGACCGAACTGCGCTCGATGGCCGAAGTCATCGCCTTCAACGCCACGGCGGTCGTCGAATTCCAGGACATGGGCGCAGCCGAGCGCCTGTTCGCCCCGCTCGGCCAGCACCCGGACATCGTCGCGGCGCAGATGACCAGCGCCGACGGTAGCTTCAGCTACCCCTACCAGCCGGCCGGGGTCAGCCCGCCGGCCGCCATTCACAGACAGCCCCGGCTGAACAATGGCACAGCCCAGGTTGCCGACTGGCAACACGTCACCGCCATCGTGCCCATCGCCATGAACGACGCAACGATCGGCTCGGTGGCGCTGACCGCCAGCCTGAAGAACGTGTGGAACGATGTCGTCATCGACTTTGCCGTGCTCTCCGCCGCCGCACTGGCTGCCTTCGTGCTGGCCCTGCTCATTGCCCAGCGCATGCAGCGCTCGCTGCTCACCGCCCTCGGCTCGCTCACCAACACGGCCAACCGTGTCGCCAGCACCAAGGATTTCAGCGAGCGGGCGCAAAAATATTCCGGCGACGAAATCGGCCAGCTGGCCGATGCCTTCAACACCATGCTGGTCGAAATCGCCGACCGCGATACCGAACTGGCCAAGCATCGCGACCACCTCGAAGACGAGGTCAACAAGCGGACCCAGGAACTGCTTCTCGCCAAGGAAGCGGCCGAGGGGGCCAACCGTGCCAAGAGTGCCTTCCTGGCCAACATGAGCCACGAAATCCGCACCCCGATGAACGGCATCATCGGCGTTGCCGACCTGCTCGCCAGCAGCCGATTGACGCCCCAGCAGCATAGCCAGCTCGCCACCCTGCGCGGTTCGGCCGATACCCTGCTCTTCCTGCTCAACGACATTCTCGATTTCTCGCGCATCGAAGCCGGCGGCCTGCAGCTCGAACGGCTGCCCTTCAATTTCCGCGAGGTGATCGGCCAGGTGGCGCATGCCTTTGCCCCGGCCGCCCGCAAGAAGGGCCTGGACCTGTGGTTCGACATCGACCCGGCGCTGCCCGAATTCATACTGGGCGACCAGTACCGGCTCGGCCAGATCATCACCAACCTGGTCAACAATGCCGTCAAGTTCACCGCCCAGGGCAGCGTGCGCATCTCGTGCCGCCCGGCCAGGGGGGCCGATGGCGAGGAGCATCTGCACATCGACATTCGCGATACCGGCATCGGTATCGGCGACGAGGCCCTGCGCGACATCTTCTCGCCTTTCCGTCAGGCAGATAACAGCATGAGCCGGCGCTTTGGCGGCAGCGGCCTCGGCCTGGCCATCGTCCATGACCTGGTCCGCCTGATGGACGGCAGCATCAAGGTCGAGAGCACCCTCGGCCAGGGCTCGCTGTTTTCCATCGCCTTGCCGATCAGCAACGCCACCGGCAAGAACCGCAAGCTGCCGGAGTGGATGCCGCAGTTGCGCGGCCGCCATGTCGTGGTTGTCTGCAACGATGAAGCACGCAGCCAGCATCGCCTGAACCTGCTGCGCTGGGCCGGCATCGAGGCCATTGCCACCGCCGGCATGAGCGACGGGACGGGCTTCCCGGCCGACGCCATCGTGATCGAGGACAACACCGACTTCCGCTGCATTCTCAAGCTGCGCGACACCTGGCCGGCCACCCCGGCACTGATGGTGCGCGGCGTAGCCGGCCCGGAAGCCCGCTCCCTGCCCATGCCGGAATGGGTCGAAGGCGAACTGCAGGAGCCCTTCGGCGACCAGGCCCTGTGGACCGAACTGGCGCAGATGTGGGGCCTGGCCGAGGAACCGGAAGAGCGAGGCGAAGAAGCCGGCGCCCTGCATTTTGGCGCCCGCGTCCTGATGGTCGAGGACAACGAGACGAACCGCCTGATTCTCGAACAGATCCTGAACCGCCTGGGCTGCCATGTCACCCATGCCGGCAATGGCCTGGAAGCGCTCGACATCCTGCGCCAGCGCAGCTTCGACCTGGTGCTGATGGACGTGCAGATGCCGGTGATGGATGGCCTGGTGGCGGCGAGCAAGATTCGCGAGCGCGAAAGCGCCCTCGGCCTGCCCCGCCAGCCGATCATCGCCCTGACCGCCAACGCCCTGGCCGGCGACCGTGAAATGTGCCTGCAGGCCGGCATGGACGACTATGTCGCCAAGCCGGTCACCATCGGCAGCATCAGCACCGCCATGCTGCGCTGGCTGCCGGCCACCCGCGTTGCCGAGCCGGCAGCCGACAGCAAGCCAGCAGCGGTCGAGACGCCCGCCCCGGCAACGAGTGTTCCCAGCCTGGATTTCAACGACCTGCGGGCGAGCCTGGGCAAGGAGGCCGAACGCATCATCCCGAACATCATCACCGCCTACCTGCGCGAGGGTGTGGCGCACATCCAGGTGCTGTCCACGCTCGGCGACGACTTCGATCTCGAACACATCACCCGCATCGTGCACAACCTGAAGAGTTCGAGCGCCGCACTGGGGCTCGCCGCTTTCTCCGGCCTGTGCCGTGAGGTCGAGCAGGCGGCCCGCAACCAGCAGAGAGACAAGGTGCGTGAGCAGGTGCCGCAGATCGTCGTCGAATTCGAGCAGGTTCGTGCCGTTGCCCGACAAACGCTGGCCGACCTCGGCCATGGCGAGGCCGCATGAACATGGATAACCGCAAGCCGCACATCCTGGTGGTCGATGACGAGCCGGTCATGCGCACCATCACCGAATCGGTGCTCGCCCAGCAGGAATTCGAGGTGAGCACTGCCAACTCGGCCGAGCAGGCCATCCTGATGATCAGCGAGGGCTTCGTTCCCGACCTGCTGCTGCTCGACGTGCTGATGCCCGGCATGAACGGTTTCGAAGCCTGCCGCATCCTGCGCCGCAAGCATCGCCTGGAACACCTGCCGATCATCATGCTCACCGCCCTCGACGACCAGATGTCGATCGACGAGGCCTACCGCTGCGGCGCCACCGACTTCATCACCAAGCCGCTGAACATTCCGCTGCTGCCGCACCGCATCCGCTACCTGCTGCGCTCGGCGATGGCCATCCGCGAGTTGTTCGACAGCCAGATCACGCTGATCAATACCCAGCAGATCGCCCGTCTCGGCAACTGGACGATGGATGCCGACGGCAACATCATCCGCGCCTCGCGGGAATACCTCGACATCGTCGGCCTCAACCAGCTGCCGGTCCCGGAACGGCGCCTGCTGCCCCGCGTGCATCGCGAGGACCGCAGCATCCTGCTGCGCCAGCGGGCCGAGATGCGCATGGGCCGGCCCTACCGGCTCGACTACCGCCTGCGCAGCACGCTGGAAGACGATGTCTGGTACCACGTGCATGAGCGCGGTTTCCCGCGCTTCGACGAGCGCCAGCAATACATCGGCGCCGAAGGTTTCACCCAGGACATTTCCGAACGCGTCGCCCAGGAAGAAAAGATTCGCAACCTGGCCTGGCACGATCCGGTGACCGGACTCAACAACCGGGCCCGTGCAATCGAGTTGCTCGACCGCGATGCTGGCCAGCGCGACAGCCTGCATCAGCTGTCGATGGTCTTCATCTACCTGGCCAACCTGCGCGACGTGCAGACCGTGCTCGGCCAGGAAATCGCCGATGCGGTGATCCGTGCCCTGGCCGGCCGCCTCAAGGGCATGCTCGAGCACCCCGGCGAGGACTGCAGGCTGGATGCCGACTGCCTGCAGCAGGTCAAGCTGGCGCGCTATGACGAACACTCCCTGATCGCCACCCTGCCCGGCGAGCTGGACAAGGAAAAACGCGACGCCTTCGCGCACGCCATCGCCGTCTCGCTCGGTCGCCCGCTGCTCCTGCACGGCGAGGAAATCGTCATCAAGGCCTACATCGGCATCGCCGACTACCCGGAACATGCCGACGATTACTCCGAACTGATGCGGCGCGCCATGCTGGTCGCCATGCAGGCTTCGTCCCACGGTGATGCCTGCGTCGCCTATTTCGACCCGCAGCACGACCGTGCCGCCAGCCACCGGATGATGCTGGAACGCCAGCTGCGCGCCGCCCTCGAACACGGCGGGCAGTTGCTGCCCTATTTCCAGCCCAAGCTGTGCGCCCGCAGCGGGCGCCTGACCGGGGCCGAAGTGCTGCTGCGCTGGCAACATCCCGAACTGGGCATGGTCTCGCCGGCCCAGTTCATTCCGCTGGCCGAGGAGGTCGGCCTGATCCACCCGATCAGCGAATGGCTGATCGGCCATGTCTGCGACCTGCTCGCCGACTGGAATGCCCGGGGGCTGGACATGGGGCGGATCAGCATCAACCTGTCGGCCGACAGCCTGTTCGAACGCAGCCTGGTCCAGTTCATCGACGAACAGCTGCTGCGCACCGGCGTACCGCCGGAAATACTGGTCATCGAACTGACCGAGAGCGTGCTGATGCAGAACGCCGACACCGCGCAGAACGTCATCGCCCAGTTGCGCCAGCGCGGCATCCACATTTCGCTCGACGACTTTGGCACCGGCTTCTCGTCGCTCGGCTACCTCAACCGCTTCAGCATCGACGAAATCAAGATCGACCGTTCCTTCGTCATCGACCTGGAAAACGACAGCCGCGAGCTGGCGCTGGTCCAGGCCATCATCACCCTCGGCCACGCCCTGGGTCTGAGCGTGGTCGCCGAAGGGGTCGAAACCGAGGCCCAGGCCGGACTGCTGCGCCAGATCGGCTGCGACATCTTCCAGGGTTTCCTCTATGCCCGCCCGATGCCGGCCCAGGACTTCATCGCCTTCGTGGCCAGGGCGAGCGGCAAGGATGGAGAAGCGAGCCTTTGATGCGCCTGACTTCCCGCTCCGCCTGGCGCCCGCTGGCCGCTGCCCTGCTCGCTGCCGGCCTGCTGGCTGCCGCCTTGCCGGCCCACTCCATCGACGCCATCGACATGGAACTGGAAGACCTGATGCAGGTGAGCATCGTTTCGGCACCGAAATTTGCCGAGAACCCGGACCGCATTCCTTCCGTGGTCTCCATCATCACCGCCGCCGACATCCGCCTCTACGGCTGGCGCACCCTGGGCGCGGCGCTGCGCAGCCTGCAGGGCTTCAACGTCACCGAAGACCATACCTACGCCTATGGCGGCGTGCGCGGCATCTCGCAGCCGGGCGACTACCGGCCACGCTTGCAGATCCTGATCGACGGCCAGGCGATGAACGACAACATCTACGCCAGCGCCCCGGCCGATTCGGCCTTCCCGCTCGACATCGGTCTGATCGAGCGCATCGAGGTGATTCGCGGCCCGAGTGCGGCGATCTACGGCGGCGATGCCATGTTCGGCGTGATCAACGTGGTCACCCGCAGCGGCCCCAGCGTCGGCGGTGAAGCGGCCCTCAAGCTGGGCAGCGGCGCCGACCGCCGCCTGCGCCTGAGCTGGGGCGGCCAGCTTGGCGGCAAGGACGTGCTGGTCTCGGCCACCGGTTTCGGCATGCATGGCCGCACGCTGTCGGTCGACGATGTCAATGGCGACGGCAGCCGACGCGACCTGCACCGTGTCGGCGGCGAGGATGGCGGCCAGCTGTTCGCCAAGGTGCGCGGCAGCGACTGGAATTTCTCGCTGATCCACAGCAAGCGCCAGCGCGTCGTACCCACCGCCAGCTACGACAGCATCGCCGACGACCACGGCCATGCCGAGACCGATACCTACACCCTGCTCAACCTGGGCAAGGAATGGAAGCTGAACGCCGCCAACACGCTGCACCAGCGTCTCTATCTCGGCGATTACCGCTACGACGGGGTCTTTCCGTACGACTATTCGGCCGAGGCTGTTGCCGACCCGCGCCTGATGAACGTCGATCTGGCCAAGGGCAGTTGGTGGGGCATCGAGAACCGCCTGGTCAATACGCAGTGGACCGGCCAGCGCATCACCCTGGGGGTCGAATACAAGTCGAACTGGCGGCAGAACCAGCGCAATGAAGACCGGGGCTATGGCTGCGTCTCGGCCAGCGGGGTGAGCAGCGATCCCTGCCTGGACGACCCGCGCAGCAGCCGGCAATTCACCGTGATGGCACAGGACGAGATCCAGGTCGGCGATGCCACCCTGCTCACCGTGGGTGCCAGTTACGACCATGTCAGCCAGTTCGGTTCCTTCTGGAGCCCGCGCCTCGGGCTGACGCACGATGCAGGTAATATCGGGCTGTTCAAGGTGCTGTACGGCACCGCCTTCCGGGTGCCCTCGGTTTATGAGCGCTACTACACCTCACCCACCTTCGGCTATGGCAACCCGGCGCTGGCACCGGAAAAGATGCGTTCGCTGGAAGTGGCCTGGGAAAAGCGTTTCACCGCCCTATCGCGCCTGACGGCCAGCGTTTACCACTTCCATATTGCGCGCATGGTAACGACCGACGACAACGGGACTGCGGTCAATGGCTCGCCAGTCCAGGCGACCGGCCTCGAAGTCGAATACGAGCAGCGCTGGCATAACGGCAGCCGCCTGCGCACCGGCTACAGCATCCAGCATGCCGCCGACGAAACGCGCCGTTTCGACAACTCGCCTCGCCACATGGTCAAGGCCAACCTCGGCCTGCCCACTGGGATTCCCTACCTGATGGCCGGCCTGGAAACCCAGTGGATCAGCGCCCGCACGGCCGACTACGGCACACAGAAAGTGCCCGCCTACCTGCTGGCCAACCTCAACCTGAGCTACACCCCGGCCGGCCAGCCGTGGGAAATCGCGCTCGGCATCTACAACCTGTTCGACCGCCAATACAGCGACCCGGTCGCCACCGACGAGATCCTCGGCGCCCGCCGCTGGCAAATGCCGCAATTCGGACGCAGCGCCATGCTGCGCACCACATTGCGCCTCTGAAAGGTCAAGAGCTTTCACCGCAAAGGCGCGAAGGCGCAAAGGTTCGCAAAGAAAGACAAAACCTGATCAGGTTTTTATGTTTTTCCTCTGCGCTCCCTCTGCGCCTTCGCGCCTTTGCGGCAAGGCTTTTCAGTCCTCCAGTTCGATCTGCCCGGTGACGTGGGTGGTGATGGTGCTTTCGCCGGCTTCGATCGGGGCCGGGGCGGCGTCGGCGGCGAGCATGGCGGCGCGGGCGCCGCGCATGATCGGCACCGGGCTGCCGCCGCCCTGGTTGATGTGCATCTGCTTGATCTTCCAGCCCTTGCCCAGTTGCTCGGCAACCACCGCCGCACGATTCTGGAAGGCGCGAATCGCCTCGCGCATGGCCTCGTCCTCGACCTGGCGGCGGGTTTCCGGCGAGGGCATCTGGGCGATGTCGCCGACCGCCAGGCGCATCTGCTGCAGGCGGCCGAGCAATTCCGACACCGCGCCGAAATCCCTGGATTCGATGAGCAGTTCGCTGCGCATGCGCCAGCCGTCGATCTTCCGCGACTGGGTGTAGATGGGGTAGGTCGACTGGTTGCCGCTCTTGACGGTGACCCCCTTCTTCTCACGAATGAGCTTGAGGGCCTCGCCGATGTTGCCATTGACCTGGCGGGCCAGGTCGGCCGGATTGCTGCCGCTGGCTTCGCTATAGACGCTGGCCCGCACCATGTCGTTGGCGGCCGGGCGACCGGCTTCGGCCGCCAGGTCGATCAGCGCGCCGGCCTGGCTGGCCGCGGCAAAAGAGCCGGCAAGCAGGGCAAGGAGCGTTTTTTTCATGACACCCCCTTGTCGCGGACGCGGCCGTAGATGGCCAGCAGCACGATGGCGACGACCACCGAGGCAATGAAGCCGGCGCCTTCGCCGGCCTGGTACCAGCCGAGCGCCTGGCCGATGATGCCGGCCAGGAAGGAGCCGAGGACGCCGAGCAGGATGGTGGCGATGAAGCCCATGTTGTCCTTGCCCGGATGCAGGAACTTGGCGATGACGCCAATCACGAAACCGACCAGTATGGTCCACACGATACCCATGGATGACCTGCCTTTCCTGTGCTGTGAAAAATAGTCAAATGGCCTGCTGGATTCCCATCAGCATACGCCTTGCCAGGGATGTTAACGCGCCGGCCCGGCAGGGGTTGGCGGTGACGGGTAAAGATTTGTTACGGCGCCGGTGACTCAGGGCGCCAGCCGGGCGGCCAGGAAATCCATCAACACCCGGACCCGGTGTGGGATATGGCGGTTGCTGGGCAGCATGGCGTAGATGCCCAGTTCCGGCCCCGGATAGTCGACGAGGATTTCGACCACCCGGCCGGCAGCGATGAAACTGCCGGCGATGAAATCCGGCTGGCAGGCAATACCCAGGCCCTGCGCCGCCGCTTCGGTCAGCACATCGCCGTTGTTGGCATTGATGCGGCTGCGGATGGGGAAGTTCTCCAGCTGCCCGTCAACGACGAACTGCCAGGTGGTGGCGGCGCCGGCATTGGTATAGCCGAGGCAGACGTGGTGGGCCAGTTCGGCCGGATGGGCCGGCTGGCCGTGGCGCGACAGATAGTCCGGAGAAGCCAGCACCCGCATGCGGCTGGTGCCGATACGGCGGGCCACGTCGCCGGCATCGAGCCGGCGGGTAACACGAATCGACAGGTCGATGCCTTCCTCGATCAGGTTGACCCGGCGGTCGCTGTAATCCATGTCCAGCGCCACCTCCGGGTAGCGCTGCGAGAAATCGAGCAGCAAGGGCGCCAGGCGCTTGAGGCCGAAACTCAGCGGCAGGCTGATGCGGATGTTGCCGCGCGGTGTCTGGCGTTCCTCGGCGACCCCGATCTCGGCGGCCTCAACCAGGTTCAGGATGACCCGGCATTTTTCCAGGTAGGCGGTGCCGGCCGAGGTGAGGGTCAGCCGCCGCGTGCTGCGCGCCATCAGCTTGACGCCGAGGTGCGCCTCCAGCCCGGCGATCTGCCGGGTCACCACCGAGCGGGCGACGCCCAGTTGCTGCGCGGCGCCGGCAAAGCTGCCCAGCTCGGCCACCCGCACGAAGAGTTGCATCGCATCCAATCGGTCCATTGTTGCATTTCTAGCAATAGTGATTTGCGGATTGTCGTCTATTTCGCTGCAGAGAAGGCGAATAAAGTACGTCCATCGCCACCGGAGTTGTCGCCATGAACCAGACCCAGCCTGTCCTCTTCGTCCCGCACGGCGCGCCGACTTTCGCGCTGCGTCCGGGCGCTGCCGGCGCGGCGCTGGTCGCCAAGGCTGCCACCCTGGCCCTGCCGCGCGCCATCGTCATCGTCAGCGCGCATTGGGATACGGCGGTGCCGACTGTCGGTTTTGCCGAGAAGCTGGAAACCATCCACGATTTCTGGGGTTTTCCGGAAGCGCTGTATGCCATCCGCTACCCGGCCACCGGCTGCCCGGAAGCCTCGCGCGAGGTGGTCGCGGCCATCGCGGCTGCCGGCCTGCCGGTGGCCAGCGACGCCACGCGCGGCCTCGACCACGGCGCCTGGGTGCCGCTGCGCCTGATGTTCCCCGATGCCGAGGTGCCGGTCATTCCGCTGTCCGTGCAGAGCCGGGGCGGTGCCGGGCAGGCCTACCGCCTGGGCCAGGCCCTCGCCCCGCTGGCCGCCCAGGGTTTCCTGATCATCGGTTCCGGCAGCATCACGCACAATCTGGGCGACTACCAGGCAGCCTGGCAGAACGGCGGGCAAACCCCGGCCTACGTTCGCGAATTCGCCGACTGGCTGGCCGCCCAGACCACCGCTGGCAACCTGCCGGCCCTGCTCGACTACCGCCGCCAGGCGCCGGCCGGCGCGCAGGCCCATCCCAGCGAGGAACACCTGCTGCCCTTCCATGTCGCACTCGGTGCCGGCGGCGAAAACGCCCGCACCACGCGCTTCCACGCCGGTATCGACGATTACGTGATCGCCATGGATGCCTACGCTTTCGAACAAGGAGAACCCCAATGAGCTACACCAAGACCGCCAAGGCCCTGCACTGGCTGATGGCCGCCCTGCTCTTCGGCCTGCTCGGCATCGGCTTCTACATGCATGACCTGCCGCTGTCGCCGGAAAAACTGCAGCTCTATTCGTGGCACAAGTGGGCCGGCGTCACCGCCTTCCTGCTCGTCGCCTTCCGCCTCTTCTGGCGCCTGGCTCATCGCCCGCCGGCCTTGCCGGCCAGCATGCCGAAACGGATGCAGTTTGCTGCCCATGCCGGCCACCTGCTGCTCTACGTGCTGATGATCGCCATTCCGTTGTCCGGCTGGCTGATGAGTTCGGCCAAAGGCTTCCAGACCGTCTATTTCGGCGTGCTGCCCATTCCCGACATGCTCGATAAGAACAAGGAGATCGGCGACCTGCTGGCCCTGGTGCACAAGAGCCTGAACCTGCTTTTTGTCGCCGTACTGGCCGGCCACATCGGCGCCGCCCTGAAGCACCACTTCATCGACAAGGACGACATCCTGACCCGGATGCTGCCCAAGCACTGACCCCCCAACGGAGAACCGACATGAAAAAAATCCTTTTCGCCCTCGCCCTGGCCACCAGCTTCTCGGCCCAGGCCGTCGAATATACCCAGGTCCAGCCGGACAAGAGCGCCATCCATTTCACCTACAAGCAGATGGGCGTTGCCGTCGATGGGCAGTTCAGGAAATTCACCAGCCAGCTGAATTTCGACCCGGCCAAGCCGAGCGCCGCCAAGGCCACTTTCGAGGTCGAACTGGCCAGCGTCGACACCGGCGCGCCGGAAGGCGACCAGGAGGTCGCCGGCAAGCCGTGGTTCAACACCAGGGCCTTCCCGATCGCCAAATTCGTGTCCGGCACCGTCAAGCCGCTGGGCGGCAACAAGGTAGAGGTTGCCGGCCAGCTCACCATCAAGGGCAAGACGCAGGATGTCGTCGTGCCGGCCACCTTCACCCCCCAGGGCAATAGCGGCGTGTTCGACGGCAGCTTCACCATCCGTCGCGCCGACTTTTCCATCGGCGAAGGCTCCTGGGCCAAGTTCGACATCGTCGCCAACGATGTCCTGATCAAGTTCCGCATCACCGCCAACAGCAAGTAACCCCCAACCCCTACGGAGAAACCACCATGAAAAAGCAACTCGCCACCCTCGCCTTCGCCCTCGCTGCCGCCCCTGCCTTTGCCGCGCCGGAAACCTACGTTGCCGACAGCAGCCACACCTTCTCGCGCTTCTCGTACAGCCACTTCGGCTACTCGACCCAGCAGTCGCGCTTCAACAAGAACAGCGGCAAGGTCGTTTTCGACAAGGTCGCCAAGACCGGCTCGGTCGACATCGTGATCGACACCAAGTCGGTCGACACCGGTAACGACACCTTCAACGAGCACATCCAGGGCGAGGATTTCCTCGACACCGCCAAGTACCCGACCGCCACCTTCAAATCCACCAAGGTAATCTTCGAAGGCGACAAGCCGGCCAAGGTCGAAGGCAACCTGACCCTGAAGGGCGTCACCAAGCCGGTCACCCTGACCGTTACCTCCTTCCAGGCCATGCCGCACCCGATGATGAAGAAGGATGCCATCGGCGCCAACGCCTACACCGTGGTCAAGCGCTCCGAATTCAACGCCGGCAAGTACGCCCCGTACGTCGGTGACGAAGTGCGCATCGACGTGGCGATCGAGGCGATCAAGGAGTAAGCGCCCAGCCTTGACGGTCGTAAAAACGCCGGCCCCGCAAGGCCGGCGTTTGCGTTGTTGTGCCGGCCGCTGCCGGCCGACTGCCCGTCTGTCTAGGCGACGCGAAACCCGGAGACCGCCTGGGCGAGGTTCTGTGACAGCGTGCGCAGATCACCGGTCGAGGTGCTGACGCTTCGGGCTGCCGCGTTGGTTTCCTCGACCATGTTGGCGATGCGCTCCATGCTCTGGGCGATTTCGGTCGACGCCACCTTCTGCTCCGAGACCGATTCGGTAATGTCATTGACGCCATGCCGGGACTGCATGACGGCATCCCGCGAATGGGTGAGCACGCCTTCCACCTCGCCGGCCAGCTGCGTGCTGGCGTCGATGGATTTCTCCCCCGCTTCGATGGCCGCCTGCACGGCATCGGATTGCGCCATGATCGAGTGGGTGACGGCATCGATCTCGTTGGCCGACTTGCCGGATTTCTCGGCCAGTTTGCGCACCTCGTCGGCAACCACGGCAAAACCGCGCCCGGCCTCGCCGGCGCGGGCTGCCTCGATGGCGGCATTGAGCGCGAGCAGGTTGGTCTGGTCGGCGATGTCGCGCACTTCCTTGGTCATGCCGGTGATCGCCTGCGTGCTCCTGACGAATTCATCCACCGTGCGGGCGATTTCGCCCATGTTCTGCTGGATGCGGGCGACTTCGCCGACCAGTTGCGAGACCTTCTGCGAACCCTCGGTCGTCCGTTCGACGCTTTCCGAGGCCTGGCGCTGCACATCCTGGGCCGTATCGGAAACCGAGGAAATGGCCACTGTCAGTTGCTCCACGGCCGCCGCACTGCTCGCCACGGCATTGGATTGCTGTTCGGAGACTTCGGCCAGCGACGACGATGAACCGGCCAATTGTTCGGAGGCGGCATCGACCTGTTTGCTTGCCTGGTGCACCTCGCCGATTATTTTTTGCAACTGCCCCATCATGGTGTTGAAGGCCGTTGCCATGCGGCCGATTTCGTCCCGGTTGCGCACCTGGGCGCGCTGGGTCAGGTTGCCGCTCGCCGCGATGTCGGTCATCGTGCCTTCCAGTTCGGCCAGCGGGCCGGTGATCGAGCGGACGAAAACCAGCGACAGCGTGACCAGAACGAACAGCGCCACCAGCAGGGAACCGATCAGCCCCGTCTTGACTGCCGAGAAGGTGGCCGCTGCCGCTGCGGCCTCTTCGGCATTCATTTCCTGCGCAATTTTCTGAATTTCAGTGACCAGGTCGTCAATCGCCTTGGTCGGGGCGCGGTCCATGCCGCGCACCAGTTTATCTACGGTGGCCGCCGGGTCGGGCGCGCTGCGGTCGTACTGCTTGAGCGCCTCACGATAGGAGGGGCCCAGTGCCTCGAAGCTGGCCATCACCGCCGAGATTTTCAGGCGCTCGGCGATCTCCAGGCGGGTTGCCGACGCCATGACCTGCTTCAGGCGCTCCTTGACGACGACTTCTTCCTCGTCGAATTGCTTGAGATGCCTGGCGAAGGCTTCCGGATCCTTGCCGCGGAGCAGGATGTTCTTCCACTCCTGCACCTGCGTCTTGAAACGGACCTGCGCACCGCGCGCCTTGTCGATGGTTTCGATCAGCAGAACATGGCGCTCCATGCTGCGGGAGGATGCCTCGTTCAGTTTGCTGGCCTGGAAAAATGAGAACAGCCCGACGCAGAGCAAGGCCAGGAGGGCCAGCGAGACGAGCACGAACAGCTTCTGTTTGATCGTTAACTGCATAAATCCTCCGCAAATAGAGTCGCATCGACATCGCCGGATTCGACAGGGTGTGTTTTCCCTGACACGCCAGGCCTACGCAAGCAGGTGCCTGTTGTACGAACTGTCAGCTTTGCATTATTTAGAACTTGGCGTGTTCGGGCATTGTGAACACAAGAAAAAATCTCGTCCACTGTCACGCACCGGGTGGCCGGAGCGCTTCCGCCTACGCTGCTGGCGCACGCTGCGCCGCGACGAACTCGCCGCTGTGCAGGCGCTGCGTCAGATCGTCGCCGGGCATGGGCTTGCCGAACAGATAGCCCTGGAATGTCTGGCACCCGGATCGGGCCAGGAAATCGCGCTGGGCTTCCGTTTCGACGCCTTCGGCCAGCACTTCCATGTTGAGATTGAGGCCGAGGGTGATGACCGTGTTGGAAATGGCGCAATCGCTTTCGTTGTGCGGCAGGTCGCGGACAAAGGCGCGGTCGATCTTGAGGCGGTTGAGCGGAAAGGCCTTGAGGTAGGCGAGCGATGAGTAGCCGGTGCCGAAGTCGTCGAGCGCAGTCTTGACGCCGAGGAAGTTGAGGCCGCGAATGATGTCGATGGCGCCAATCGGGTCGACCATGAGCAGGCCTTCGGTGATTTCCAGTTCGAGCAGCCGGCTGGGCAGGCCGGTTTCGTCGAGAACGAGTTGCACCGAGGCGAGCAGGTCGTTGCGGCGGAACTGGCGGGCGGACAGATTGACGGCCACCGGGATATCGAGCCCGAGTTCGGTCTGCCATTTTCTGGCCTGGGCACAGGCCACGCGCATGACCCATTCGCCAATCGGCACGATGAGCCCGGTTTCCTCGGCCACCGGAATGAACTGGACCGGCGATACCTGGCCCAGTTCCGGGTTGTGCCAGCGCAGCAGCGCTTCCACGCCGACCAGCCGGCCATTGCCGGCATCGACCTGCGGCTGGTAGACGACCGAGAACTCGTTGCGCTCCAGCGCCAGGCGCAGCATGCGTTCGAGCTTGAACAGCTGGCTGCCCAACTCGTTCATTTCCCGGGAATAGTATTTGTAGAGATTGCGGCCATCGGCCTTGGCGCTGTAGAGAGCGGATTCCGCCGCGATCATCAGGGTCTTGCTGTCCTGGCCGTCGGTCGGATAGATGGCCGCCCCGATGCTGATGCTGACATGCACATTGAGGCCGCCCAGTTCGAAGGGCCGTCCGAAGGCCGTCAGCAGTTTTTCGCAAATGCTGCCGATGGTCTGCGGATCGGCAATTTCGTTGAGCAGCACCGAGAAACGGTTACCGCCCAGGCGGGCAACGATGTCGTACTTGCGCAGGGTTCCCTTGATACGCTCCGCGGCTTCGATCAACACCTGATCGCCGACCGAGTAACCTAACGAGTCGTTGATCAGCTTGAAACGGTCGAGGTCCAGTTGCAGTATCGAGAAGCGGGTGTTGTTGCGCTTGGCGTTGGCCAGTTGCTGGTCGAGTGCCGACAGCCAGGATTCGCGATTGGGCAGGGCGGTCAAACCGTCGAAGGTGCGCAGCTGATCGAGCAGGGCTTCGACTGTTTTTTGCTGGCTGAGGTCAAAAATCATGCCGGTATAGTTGGTCACCTGGCCGTCCGGCCCC
>JAEUOE010000219.1 GCA_016790885.1 Dechloromonas sp.
GGCGGCATGTACGAAACCGGCGCCGGCGGCTCGGCACCGAAGCACGTGCAGCAGCTGACCCAGGAAAACCACCTGCGCTGGGATTCGCTCGGCGAGTTCCTGGCCCTGGCCGTGTCTCTGGAAGAGCTGGGCATCAAGGAAAGCAACGCCCGCGCCAAGCTGCTGGCCAAGACCCTCGATGCCGCCACCGGCAAGCTGCTCGACAACAACAAGTCGCCGTCGCCGAAGACCGGTGAGCTCGACAACCGCGGCTCGCAGTTCTACCTCGCCATGTTCTGGGCGCAGGAACTGGCCGCGCAGACCGAGGACAAGGAACTGGCCACGCATTTCGCCAAGCTGGCCAAGACCCTGACCGACAACGAAGCCCAGATCGTGGCCGAGATGAAGACGGTGCAGGGCAAGCCGGCCGACATCGGTGGTTACTACAAGGCCGATCCGGAGAAGTGCAAGGCCATCATGCGTCCGAGCCCGACGCTGAATGCCGCACTGAAGGCCGCCCGCGCCTGAGCTTGAGCGATCGCCGGCCAGCCTGCCGGCAGCCCGAAAAAGCGAAGGTCATCCGGCCTTCGCTTTTTTTCGCCCATTTTTTGCGGTGGCAGGGAGCCGGGCTCGGCGCCGCAAGCGCCTGTTTATCCGATGCCTGTCGCCAGGTGGGCAGTGGTGTGAGAAAATGGCGGGTTTTCGTCGTTTGGCATCCGTATGACTTCGGCCGCTCAGCCTTATTTTATTCAGGCCTTGCGCGCATCGGCCGCGCTGACCATCCTCTGGCACCACTTTGCGCTCTACGCCCCGTTGACCGAATGGGCGGCGCCCCTGCTGGGTGACCTGTTGTCCTGGCTGGCCCGCTACGCCCGGGCGACCCAGGTGTTTTTCGTGGTCAGCGGCTTTGTCGCCGCGCAGACCATCGGCTCCCGGGTCTGGCGTTTCAGCCAGCTCGGCCGCTTCGTGCTCCAGCGCTATTGCCGGCTCGGCCTGCCCTACCTGGCGATCGTTCTGGCCATCCTGCCCATTTACGAATTTGCCCGCGGCTGGGTGCCGGACGACGTGCTCGGGCAGCCCGTGTCGCTGGCGCAATTTCTTGCCCACCTCTTCTTCCTGCAGGACATTCTCGGCTATGAAGCCTTGTCGGCCGGCCTGTGGTTCGTATGCATCAATTTCCAGCTCGGTTTCGGCTATGCCTTCGGGATGATGTTGCAGCAGCGTTTCGGCCGCGGGGGCGACAGCCTGTTTGCCGTGCTGGGCTGGGGTACCTCGATCTACTCGTTGTTCCATTTCAGCCTTGATCCGAGCGGCGATAGCTGGGCGCTGTACTTCTTCCCGTATTTCTTCATGGGCATCCTGGTGCACAAGGCCCTTGCCCGCCGCTCGCAGGGCGAACTGGCAGCCTTTCAGTGTTTGCTGGTGCTTGCCGTGCTTTATGAATGGCGCTGGCGGCTGGTCATCGCCATGCTCTTCGGAACGCTGCTTTTTGTGGCCGAACGTTCCGGCCTTGGTCAGCGCTGGCCGCGCAGCCGCTGGATTTCCGGTCTCGGGAAAATTTCCTTCAGCCTCTTCCTGGTGCATTTCCCGGTGCTGATACTGGTCGGCGCCTTGTGGGCGCGGCTGGGCTGGGATACGCCGGCATTGGCGGTGGGCGGCCTGCTGGCCGCTTTTGTCGCCAGCGTGGTCGGCGCCTGGTTTTTCCATCGTTGGGTGGAAACCCCGGCTGCCTTGTTGTCCAAGCGTTTCCGTGCGCCGCGGCGGGCCGATGAAGGCGGGGCAGGCGGTCAGCGGCTGGTTCTCGAGCACTGACAACGAGCGCGTTTTTGCTCCATAATCGTTTCTGCTACCGGGCGGAGGAGACTGTCCCGGCGGCGGCAGACCGCTCGGGTCTCCCCATAACAACGCAAGGAGTGACTATGACTTCGCACATCAAGGTTCCGCAAGGTGGTTCGAAAATCGTTCCGGGGCAGGCGACGCCGGACAATCCGATCATTCCGTTCATCGAGGGCGACGGCATCGGCATCGACATCACGCCGGTCATGATCAAGGTCATCGACGCGGCGGTAGACAAGGCTTACGGCGGCCAGAAGAAAATCCACTGGATGGAAGTCTATGCCGGCGAAAAGTCGACCCGCATCTATGGACCGGACGAGTGGCTGCCTAAGGAAACCTTCGATGCCTTGAAGGAATACTCCGTCTCCATCAAGGGACCGATGACCACACCGGTCGGCGGTGGCATCCGCTCCCTGAACGTGGCGCTGCGCCAGGAGCTCGATCTCTACCAGTGCGTCCGGCCGGTGCAGTATTTCAAGGGCGTGCCATCACCGCTGAAGCATCCGGAACTGGTCAACATGGTCATCTTCCGCGAGAACACCGAGGACATCTACGCCGGTATCGAATGGGCCGTCGGTTCGGAAGGCGTCAGGAAGGTCGTCAAGTTCCTGCAGGAGGAAATGGGCGTCAAGAAAATCCGCTTCCCGGAAAGTTCGGGTATCGGCATCAAGCCGGTTTCCGTGGAAGGTACCTCGCGCCTGGTGCGTGCCGCGATCAAGTACGCCATCGACAACGATCGCAAGTCGGTGACCATCGTGCACAAGGGCAACATCATGAAATTCACGGAGGGTCTGTTCCGTGACACCTGCTACAAGCTGGCCCAGGAGGAGTTTGGCGCCGAGCTGATCGACGGCGGCCCGTGGTGCAAGATCCGCAACCCGAACACCGGCCGCGAAATCATCGTCAAGGATTCCATCGCCGACGCCTTCCTGCAGCAGATCCTGCTCCGTCCGGCTGAATACGACGTGATCGCCACCACCAACCTGAACGGCGACTACATTTCCGACGCGCTGGCCGCTCAGGTCGGCGGCATCGGTATCGCGCCGGGCGCCAACATTTCCGACCACTACGCCTGCTTCGAGGCGACGCACGGTACCGCGCCGAAGTACGCCGGGCTGGACAAGGTGAACCCGGGGTCGCTGATCCTGTCGGCCGAAATGATGCTGCGCCATTTAGGCTGGAAGGAAGCGGCCGACCTGGTCATCCGGTCCATGGAAGCGGCCATCGGCGACAAGCAGGTGACCTACGACTTCGCCCGCCTGATGGAAGGGGCCGAGGAGTTGTCCTGCTCCGAATTCGGCGATGCGATGATCGCCCGGATGTAAGCCGGCGATATTGACCACTTCAGAAGCCCCCGGCGAGGGGGCTTCTGTTTTTCTGCCCCATGCGACGTTTGCGACCCATACACCGGACCAAGGGAGACCCCGCGCCGGCCATCGACCACTGGTTGAAATGGCCGCTTGCCGTGCTGCTCGTGCTGTTCGTGGTGGCCCTGTTCTGGGCGCGGGAGCAGGCGGAAACGCTGCTCTTCGGTTTGCGCCTGCTCGAATTCGGCGCCGCCCTGGCTGTCCTGCTGGCAGCGGCTTACGGTGGGCTGGTCTATCAGGATCAACGACGGCTTGCCGCCCGCGAAATCGCGCAGTCGGCCGCGGCCGATGACTTCTGGAATCCCGAGCGCCTGCGCCGGCGGGTCGAAAGCCTGGCCGAGCCGTACTGGCGGGCGGTGGCAGCCGGCGATATCGTTCCGCTCGCCGACTGCCTGAGCGAAGACTGGCGCAGCTATCTGGCCGAGCGCCTGGCCGCCTGGCGAATGAACCGGACGCGCCCGGTGCTGCTCGATTTCGCCTTTCGCGATGCGACGGTGGTCGGGTTGCAGGATTGGCTGACGGCGCATCGCGACCGGGTGACCGTGCGTGTCGATGTGCAGACCTCCTTCCACGTCAGCCATCTGCCGAGCGGCGAACTGGTCGAGGGCATCGCCACCTCCCGCCCCGAGCAGCAGTTGTGGACCCTGGCGCGCGGCGAGCAGGACTGGCTGATCGCGGGTATCGAGGTGGTCGGCACCGCTGCCGCCTATCGCGACTGCGTCGTGTTTCGGGAATCGGCCTGAATGCCAGCCAGCCAGCCGATTGCCGTTTTCGATTCCGGCCTGGGCGGCCTGACGGTGCTGCGCGCCTTGCGCGAACGCTTGCCGCAGGAAAATTATTTCTATTTTGCCGATACCCGCTTCCTGCCCTATGGCGACAAGCCCGAGGTTTTTCTCCGGGAACGTGGCGTGCTGATCGCCGAAGCACTCGCCAGGCAGGGCGCCAAGGCCATGGTGATTGCCTGCAATACCGCGACGGCGGCCGCCGCCGAGGCGATCCGCGCCGCCACGCAGCTGCCGGTGGTGGCGCTCGAACCGGGCGTCAAGCCGGCAGCGCAACTGACGAAAAGCGGCGTCGTCGGCGTGCTGGCCACCACCCGCACCCTGCACAGCGATCGTTTCCAGCGCCTGGTTGGCAATCATGCCAACCACGTCCGCGTCCTCGCCCAGGCCTGCCCCGGGCTGGCCGATACCATCGAGCATGAGGGGGCGGACAGCCCGGCGGTGGGCAAGCTGCTCGATGCCTATATCGCCCCGCTGGCCGCCGCCGGCGCCGATGTCGTGGTGCTTGGCTGCACGCACTATCCCTGGGTGGCGGAGGCTATTGCCCGGCGCATGCCGGCCGGCACCGTGCTGCTCGATACCGGCGAGGCGGTGGCTAGGCAGACCGAGCGCCTGCTCTCTGCCGCCGGCCTGCTCGGTGGTGGCCATGGCCACCTCACCCTGGCCACCAGCGGGGCGCCGCAGCAGGTGAAAGCGACCATCGATCGCTTGTTTGCCCAGTCCATGCATGTCGAACATTGGGAGCCCTGACATGGCAGAAACCACCAAGCCGCTGGCCGGCCTGAAAGTCGTCGAACTCGGTACCCTGATCGCCGGCCCCTTCTGTACGCGCATCCTCGCCGAATTCGGCGCCGAGGTGATCAAGGTCGAATCGCCGGATGGCGGCGACCCGCTGCGCAAATGGCGCAAGCTGTACGAAGGCACCTCGCTGTGGTGGTACGTGCAGGCCCGCAACAAGCAATCGGTCACCGCCAACCTCAAGCATCCGGAAGGCCGTGAATTCGTCCGTAGGCTGATCGCCGATGCCGACATCCTGGTCGAGAACTTCCGCCCCGGCGTGCTGGAAAAGCTCGGCCTGGGCTGGGATGCCCTGAAGGCCGACAATCCCGGCCTCGTCATGGTGCGCCTGTCGGGGTTCGGCCAGACCGGGCCGTACAAGGATCAGCCGGGCTTCGGCGCGGTGGGCGAGTCGATGGGCGGCCTGCGCTACATCACCGGCTTTGCGGACCGGCCGCCGGTGCGTACCGGGATTTCCATCGGCGACTCGATTGCCGCGCTGTGGGGGGCGATTGGCGCACTGATGGCGCTGCGCCACAGGGAGGTCAATGGCGGGACCGGGCAGGTGGTCGATGTGGCGCTGTACGAGGCGGTGTTCGCCATGATGGAGTCGATGGTGCCGGAGTTCGACGTCTTCGGCTTCGTGCGTGAGCGGACGGGCAACATCATGCCCGGCATCACGCCGTCCAACACGCACACTACGCGCGACGGCAAGCACGTCACCATCGGCGCCAACGGCGATGCCATCTTCCGGCGCTTCATGCTGGCCATCGGTCGCCCCGATCTGGCCGACGATCCCGGCCTGGCCGATAACGCCGGGCGCGATGCCCGGCGTGACGAAATCTACGGTTTGGTGGACGCCTGGTGTGCCGGGCACGACGAAGCCGACATTCTGGCCATCCTGGCCGCAGCCGAGGTGCCCTCGTCGCGGGTGTATTCGGTGGTCGACATGTTCGCCGACCCGCAATTCATCGCCCGCCAGATGTTCGAGTCGGCCAGGCTGCCGGATGGCAAGGCTTTCCGCATTCCCGGCATCGTTCCCAAACTGTCGGAAACGCCAGGCGGGACGGAATGGCTGGGCGTGGAGCTCGGGGCCCACACCGCGGCTGTACTGGCTGGCCTGGGTTACTCCGCGGAGCACATTGCCGCAATGAAAACGGCCGGCGCGATCTGAGTCGCACCGGCCGTCCGGGGCTGCCGGGCTGCGATCAGATGCGGAAGCGTCCGATCAGGCCCTTCAGGTTGTTGGCGATATCTTCCAGCTGGTGAGCGGTTTCCGTCGTGCCGCGGATGGTCGCCGTGGTTTCCTCGACCATGTTGGCGATCTGTTCGACGCGCTGGGCGATCGAGGTGCTGGCCGCGCTCTGTTCCTGCGTCGCATCGGCCACTTCGCCAACACGTTCCAGCGTGCGATGAGCGCCTTCTTCGATGGCGCGCAGCGAATCGGTCGCCGACTCGGCCAGATGCACACCCTGTTCCACTTCCGGCAATGCCGCATTCATCGCATCGACCGCACCGCCGGTGTCGGCCTGGATGGCGACGATCATCTGTTCGATTTCGGTCGTTGCGCTGGAGGTGCGCTCGGCCAGCTTGCGCACTTCGTCGGCCACCACCGCAAAGCCGCGCCCCTGTTCGCCGGCCCGCGCCGCCTCGATGGCGGCGTTCAGGGCGAGCAGGTTGGTTTGCCCGGCAATGTCCTTGATCACGTTGGCGATGCTGGAAATCTGGTCGGCCCGGCTTTCCAGGGTACGGATACGGTCGGCGACGCCGCTCACCGTGGCCGATACCTGCTGAATGGCCTGGGTGGCCTGGCTGACGCGCTCGGCACCCTGGGTCGATAGTTGCACTGCCTCGCGGGAATCGGCTGACGTCTCGCGGGCGCTGTCCGAAATGTGGTTCGAGCTGACCGTGAGCTGCTCGATCGCAGCCGCCATCGCCGAGGTGGCATCGGACTGGTGTTCGGCTGCCTTGGCAACCTCGTCCGAGGCCGTGGCGATTTGCTGGGCGTTGTTGACCAGGGTATTGGCATCGCGGTTGATTTCGCCAACGATCTGGCGCAAGGCCGCAACCATGCGGTCGAGCGAGTGGAGCAGGCTGCCTTCCTTGACCTGGCCGGCGCTGACCGTCAGATCGCCATCGGCGACGCGCTGCATGATGTCGACCACCATCGACGGCTCGCCGCCCAGTTGGCGGGTAACGCTGCGCCCGACCAGGTAGCCGATCAGCCCGAGGCCGGCCAGCAGCACGAGCGAGATGCTGCCGAGCAGCATGGCCACCGCGCGGTATTCGCGCTCGATGTCGTCGATGTAGATGCCGGTGCCGAATACCCAGTTCCACGGTGCGAACAGGGTTGCGTAGGACAGTTTCGGCTCGGCAACCTGCTGGCCCGCGCGCGGGAACCAGTATTCGACGAAACCGCCACCGGCCTGGGCTGCGGCGATCAGTTCCTTGATCAGGAACTTGCCGTTGGTGTCCTTCAGGTCGAGCTTGGCTTGCCCTTCCAGGGCCTGGTTGCCACCATGCAGGTAGTAGACCCCGTTGGTGTCGAAGCCGAAGTAGTAGTCGCTGGCGGCGAAGCGCAGTCCGCGCAGCGCATTGCGGGCAGCCTCCTTGGCTTCGGCTTCGCTCATTTTGCCTTCGGCGGCCAGCTTGTGGTGGTGGGTGATGATGCCGAGGCCGACCTCGACAATGTTGTGAACCTTCTCCTTTCGGTCATCCAGCATCGTTTCCTTGAGCTGGAAGAGTGCGGTCACGCACAACACCAGCAGGCCGATGAGGGTCAATCCGACCAGAAGCTGCATTCGGGTAGACAGCTTCGTTCTCGCCAAGGCACCCATTTTGATCTCTCCCCATGATGACCGAGTCTGACTGGAAATGCAGACTTTGGATCAATGTAAATCCGATTGCCTGTTAACGGCAAATGGAGCTGATTACTTGAGCCGGAAACGGATGGGAAGCACCGTCTGGCGCGGCGCGTCGGCCGGCAGCGATTTCAGCGAACGGGCCGCGCGCAGTGCCGCTTCGTCGAGGATGGCGTGCCCGCTACCCTGTTCGAGCCGGGTGGCAGCGACCTGGCCGTTTTCGTCGATGACCAGCAGCACCTGTACCTCACCCTCCAGGCCCCGGGCGATGGCCTCGGTCGGGTAGAACTGGCCGGCGGCATCGAGTTTCTGCAATTGCTGGCGCACGGCTTGCGTCCAGGTTTGGGGGGCATTCGGCGGACGCCTGGTTGCCGGAAGCGATTTGCTGGCCGGGGCAGCCGCCTGCGGCGCCGGTTCGGGCAGGGTCAGCGGCGGTGGCGGCGCTACGGTGGCGACCGGGGGCGGGGGGCGCAGTTCGGCCTGGATGGGCGGTGGCGGCGGCGGGGGGCTGGCTGCTTGCGGCAACAGACCGGGCACGACAGCCAGCAGGTGGAGCAGGGTTGATAGCGCCAGCGCCGCAAATAACCGGTAATCGGTTCTGGTCATGAGAAAATGGGGGCTGGCCTGTGGCAATGGAAATGCAATGAGACGGACTGCAAAAAGACTGGTCGCCATGATAATCGGGATGGGAGGCTTGCTGGTGGTGGCTTCCCCGGTATTTTCGGCAGCAGGTGCCCTGCCCGATCCGGTGACCTTTACCAACAGCATGGAACTGGGCGATGTACGCCAGGCCGAGCAATGGCTCGATGCCGGCCTGCCGCCCGATTACCTGGGTAACCGTATCGGTTCCGGGCTGATGATCGGCGCCTGGGAAGGCAAGCTCGACCTGATGCGCCTGTTCATCTCGCGCGGTGCCGATATCGACCAGCTCAACGCCAACGGCGAATCGGCCCTGGCGCTGGCTGCCTGGCGCGGCCAGCTGGCGGCGGTCAAATGGCTGCTCGAACGCGGTGCCCGCATCAATGCCCCGGATCGCAAGTGGTCGGCGCTGCATTACGCCGTGTTTTCCGGGCATGGCGCGGTGGCCGACTACCTGATCGAGCAGGGCGCCGACATCAATGCCCGTAGCACCAACGGTTCCAGCGTGCTGATGATGGCGGTTTACGAAGGTCATCAGGACCTGGCGCGCAAGCTGATCGAGAAGGGGGCCGACCGCACGCCGAAGAACGACTGGGGCGATGGCGCGCTGGAGTGGGCCATGCGCCAGAACCGGCTGGAGATCGCCCGCATGGTCAGCAACCCGGAAGAATTCAACATTGCCGTCGCCAAGCCCAAGGAAAGCTGGGGCGAGCCGGTGCGTTCGCTGCGCAGCTCGAAGGAACTGGAGAACCTGCTCAATATCCGGGAAACACTGGCTGCACGCGGCCATTCGACCGAGGCCGTGGACAAGCGGATTGCCGTCGAGCGGATGCGCATCGTCCGTTCCGATCTCGACCGGGCCACCCCGGCCCGGGCGGCAACGCTGGAGATCACCGCCAAACGGACCAATCCGCAGGATCAATCGGCCAAGATCATCTATGACGACAAGGGCAAGGCGGTCGGCTACATCGCACCGCCAACGACCTACTTCGGCAAGCCGAAAATGCCGCCCAAGGCGCCGGTACGGAATTACTGAGCGGCGGGCGCGGCGGGGAGCTGCGGTTTTTCAAGGCAAAGGCGCAGAGGGGGCGGAGGAGCGCGGAGAACGGCTTTGTACCTGACCGGTTTGGTCGCTTCTTCCTTTTTCTGCGGTCCTCTGGTTTTTCCTCTGCGCCTTTGCGTTGAAACTGGTTTTGGGGTCAGTTGACCGTCAGCACCACCTTGACCAGTTCGGCCAGGGTGCGGACGCCCATTTTTTCCATGACCCGGGCGCGATGCGCTTCGACGGTCTTCATGCTGATGTTCAGCTCGTCGGCGATCTGCTTGTTCAGCTTGCCGGCGACGACGAGGTCCATCACTTCGCGTTCGCGCTGGGTGAGTTGTTCGAGGCGGTGCGAGATGGCCCCGTCGCGCTGGCGGCGGGCGTGGATCTGGCTGTCGAGTTCGAGGGCGCGGACGATGCGTGACAGCAGGTCTTCGTTATGGAAGGGCTTTTCGATGAAATCGCAGGCCCCGCGCTGCAGGGCGCCGACTGCCATCGGTACGTCGCCGTGGCCGGTGACGAAAATGACCGGCAGTTGCGAGCCCAGGCTATCGAGCTTCTCGTGCAGTTCGAGGCCGCTCATTTCCGGCATGCGCACGTCGAGCACCAGGCAGCCGCGCATGTTGCGCCGATAGGCCTTCAGGAAGGTTTCCGCCGAGTCGAAACAGGCCACCTGGTAGCCTTCGCCTTCCAGCAGCCAGGTCATCGAATCGCGCATCGCTTCGTCGTCATCGACGACATGGATGATTTGCCGCTGCTCAGTCATTGCGCTCCCCGTCATCTTCTTCCATGGGTACGGTGAAATGGAACTCGGTGCCGCCTTCGCGCCGTGGCGTGACCCACAGCCGGCCCTGGTGAAACTCGATGATAGAACGACAGATGGCCAGGCCGATACCCATGCCTTCCGGCTTGGTCGTGTAGAAGGGGGCGAATATCTTCTCCATGTCCACGCCGGCCAGGCCGTGGCCGTGGTCGGCTACCGTCACCTGCAGTGTCCGTGCGTCGACCGGGCGGGCCTGCAGCGTCAGCTGGCGGCGGTCGACCGGCACGTCGCTCATCGCCTCGATGCCGTTCTTGATCAGGTTGTGCAGCACCTGCTCGATCATGATGCGGTCGACCACGATGCGCGGCAGCTGCTCGGGCAGGTCGACGATGAGCTGCGTGCCGGTACGCTGGGCCTCGATGTCGGCGAAGGCGCGGGCTTCGTCGATCAGTTCGGAGAGGGCGATGGGCTGCCGGTTGGGGTCGCCTTTCTTGACCATGTCGCGCATGCGGCGAATGATCTTGCCCGCCCGCTCGGCCTGCGACGACGCCTTCTGCATGGCGAGCAGCAGGTCGTCCAGCTTGTAGTTGCCAGCCTGCATGCGCTTGACGCAGCCGGCGCAGTAGTTGGCGATGGCCGACAGCGGCTGGTTCAGCTCGTGGGCCAGCGACGAGGCCATCTCGCCCATGGTGATCAGGCGTGAAGTCTGCTCCAGGCGCTTCTGCTGCTGCAGGTTGACCTCGTCGATGTGCTTGCGGTCGGTAATGTCGGCAGCGACCTGGACGCGCACGGTGCGCCCGTCCACCCAGCGGATGGCACGTTCGTGCAGGTGATACCAGTGGCCGGACAGGGCGTGCTGGATCTCGCCGTCGTAGATCTCGCAGGGCAGTTCGTCGCTGCCGATGTCCTGCGGGTCGCGCAGGTAGGCGTCCGGGGCCGGGCGGCAGGGGGCGGTGAGCAGGGCCGTATCGCGGCCCACGGCATCGAAGCCGTAGATGTTCTGGAAGGCGCGGTTGGCGAACAGGATCTCGCCAGTTTGCGCATCGGCCACGTGCACGGCCGAATCCAGGCCGTCGATGACGGTGACGAAACGCTCATGCGCCCGCTCCAGTTCGACGCGCACCCGTTTCGGCTCGGTGATGTCGTTCATCGAGGCCATCCAGCCAATCTGCTGGCCGTTGGTGTCGATGAGCGGCGAGAAGTAGAGGCGGACATCGAAACGCTCGCCGTTCTTGCGCATGATGCGCATCTCGAAACCGCTATGCGGCGCCTTGCCCGCCAGCGCGGTGTCGATGTTGCGCTGCAACTGGTCGAATTCTTCATCCGGCCAGTAGGGGTAGGGTGGCCGGATACCGATCAGTTCGCTCTCGCTGAAGCCGGTCATCCGGCAAAAAGACGCATTGACGAAGGTGATCGTGCCGTCGAGGTCGATGGCGCGCAGGCCGGTGATCAGCGAGTTGGACATCGCCTGGCGGAAGGCATAGGCGGCGCGCAGTTCCTCCTCGGTGGCCGCCCGGCGCCGGGCGTGGCGACGCAGCTGGACCAGGGTCACCGAGGCGATCAGGGTCAGCGCGATGATCAGGGCGGCCGGCAGGAAAGGCAGCCAGGCGCCGCCGCCCCGGTAGGCGACGATATTCAGGCCGAGCCGGTTATTCGGCAGGTCGATGTTGATGGCGCCGGTCAACTGGCGGTCGGTCGGCTTGACCGAACTGTTGCTGAACACCTCGCGATTGTCGGCGCTGACCACGGTCAGGCTGTAGCGGGCGGTGAACACGGCGGGCAGCGTGGCGCGCAACAGGCCCTCCAGTGACTGCAGCGCGATGAAGGCGCCCAGGTCGGCGCTGCCCCGCTGGACGGGCAGGATGATGTCGTGGGAGGGGCCCACGCTGCCATCGCGGTAGTCCGGCGACACCAGTTCGCGGCGGATGCGCAGCGCCTCCTGCAGGGCGCTCAGGCGGACACCGGCCAGTTGATCGCCGACGAAGGTGGCCGTCGCATCGTTGGGCGCCACCCACTCCACCTTGCCGTCGGTATCGACCCAGATGATGGCGTGGATTTCCGGGTTTTCGCTGGCATAGCGCGCAGCGCGGACCTGGAAGGCTTCGTAGGTCAGCTGCCTGAATTCCTGCTCGCGGCCGAGTTCGGCCAGAAAATCCTGATGGGCATGCAGGCGCGATTCGATGGTCCGCTCGGCCCAGTGCATGTCGCCCTCCAGTGCCGAGCGGGCGGTATCCAGTTCGCGCCACTGCAACAGCGCGGTCAGGATGAGCATGGCCAGTGCGAAAACACCGATGGCGAAATAAGGGGCCAGCCACAGCCAAGTCTGTTTCGGGGGCTTGGTGGAGAGTTGTTGCAACATGCCGCAATTCTTGGCTGGCTGAGGGAATGCGGCCATTGGTACTTACCCTAAGCCAGCGGCATGCCGGGTGGCCGGGTGCCCGGCGGCGAGGCTCATGGCACGCGGTGAACGCCTGCCGCGCTGCTGTCGCGGCCGCTCTCCGCCGACTGCGGTTGTGGCGCAAGCAGGGGGATTTCGATTTCGAAGGTGGTGCCCTGGCCTTCGCTGCTGGTCGCCGAGATGCGGCCGCCCAGCACGTTGGCAGCAATGTTGTGGGCGATGTGCAGGCCGAGCCCGGTGCCGCCGCTCCCCATGCGGGAGGTGACGAAGGGGTCGAAAATGCGCGGCAGCAGGCTGGCCGGAATGCCGACCCCGTCATCGCTGACCCAGATCTGCACCTGCCTGTCGTCGGCCTTGGCGTGGAGGCGGATGTGCCCCCGGTCGCGGTCGGGGAAGGCATGCACGGTGGCGTTGGTGATCAGGTTGGTGATGATCTGGCCGAGCGGGCCCGGGTAGCTTTCCATCCGGATGTTGTCCGGGATGTCCAGGCTCAGTTGGGCCACGCTGTGGCGGAGCGACGGGCCGAGGGTGAGGGCGATTTCATGCACCACCTCGTCGAGGCGGAATTCCCGGCGCTGCGAGGTGGTCTGGTCGGCGGCCACCTGCTTGAAGCTGGTGACCAGTTCGGCCGCCCGCTCCAGGTTGCGTTCGGCGATCAGCGAGCCGGTCTCCACCGCCTCGACAAAGCTGTCGAGCAGGGAGCGTTTCAGCCCTTCGGCGCTGCGCTCGCGGAAACTCTTCAAGGCGCCACGCATGGTGCTGACGGCCATTACCCCGTTGCCGATCGGCGTGTTCAGTTCGTGGGCCACGCCGGCGACCAGGGAACCCAGCGAAGCGAGCTTTTCCGAGCGCACCAGCTCGCTCTGGGCGAGTTGCAGGTGCTCGACGGTGGTCGACAATTGGGTGTTGGCCTTGCGCAACTCCTCGGTACGCTTCTGCACGCGGTCTTCGAGTTCGACGTTCAGTTCGCGCACTTCATGTTCGATGCGGCGGAGTTCGGTAATGTCCTCGGCCGACCAGATGGTCCGCGTGCCGCCGCCGAGGTCGATCTTGCGCGCCTGGATCATGCACAGGAATGTGCTGCCGTCCTTGCGCACGCCCCTGGCCTCGCGCTGGGCCAGAGGGCCTTGCTGCAACTGCTGGATCATCTGCTCGCGATCGGCGGCATCCCGCCACAATCCCAGTTCGCTGCCCGTCTTGCCCAGCACTTCCTCGCGCGCGTAGCCGAACAGATCGAGCGCGCTCTGGTTGGCCTTGGCGAAGGCAAAGCTGGGCGAGGGCTCGGTCAGCAGCAGGCCGACCGGCGACGATTCGAAGATGATCTCCAGTTCCCGCTCCCGCTCACGGATCGACTCTGCCATGTGCTCGATGTCGGAGGACAACTGGTTCAGTTCGATGACCGAACTGCGCGGCCAGTCGCCGCCCGCCTTGCCCTCGGCCAGTTGCCGCGCCCGTTCGGCGATGGCATTGATCGGGCGGGCGGTGCGGGCCGCCCACAGCGGTGCGAAGAGCAGGCTGAGCAGGGTCAGCGAAATCAGCGCGGTGACCCCGAGGTTCACCGCGGTTTGCAGTTGGGGTGAATTCAGCCCGGCCGGGCTGCGCACGATGAAGTACCAGTTCATGCGCCCGGAGCGCGAGGCCGCCATGTCGTAGGGCTGGCCCTCGAAGCTTCCGGTGCTGATGGCCGGCTGCCCGCCCTGGGCCAGGGTGAAGACCGGCTGGCTGGCCAGGTTGACCACGCCCACCCGGGCGCTGTGCTCGGAGTCGGCAATGATGTCGCCGTAGCCGTCGGTGACCCAGATCGCCCAGGCCGACGGGTTGCTCGACTCGGTAATGGTTTCCAGGATGTAGGTCAGCGGAATCTCGCCGATCAGCACATCGCTGCCGGTCCACGCGCCGATCGCCACGGTCAGCCGCCGGGACACCGGCGACAGGTGCTTGTCGCTCCATACCGTGTTCAGTTGCTGCATGACGGCGCGGCGCAGGCGGTCGTTGCTGAGATCGTTGCCGATCAGTTCGCCGACCTGCTTGCCGCCGTTGCTGGCGATCGCCGCCTGGGCAATGCGCCCATCGGCAGCGAGGTGGTAGACCGCGGAAAAGGCACCCTGGCTGACCAGTTGCTGCAACTGTCGCTGGCTCGGCCTGCGGGAACCGTCAGCCATGGCCCCGGCGACGAGTTCCAGTTGCCCCTGCAGGATCGACAGCACTGCCTCCGAACGACGCGCCAGGTCGCCGCTCTTGGTGCCCAGGTCGCTGCGCGTCTGGGCGGCCAGGCGCGGCTGGTAATAGGCCAGCAGCAAGGCAAAGGCGATCAGCAGCGCAATCGCCGAGGCGGCCGCGAGGAGGAGGGTGAGCGAGGTGCGGAGATGCCAGCGCGGGGCCATCATGGCTGCTGGCGGACGAAGCGGCCGTTCTGGATGATGGCGATGGCGGCGCTGCGCTGCGTATCGCCATAGGCGTCGAAATGGATTTTTTCCTGCAGCCCCTGGAAGGGGCCGAGTTCGATGAGCGCTTTCTTGAGCGGCAGGTCGTTGCCGCGTCGGGTCAGCGAGTCGATCAGGACGCTCGCCGCATCGTGCGCCAGCACGCTGCCAAAGGCCGGTTCGCGCCCGAAGCGCTTGACGTAGCGTTGGCGGAAATCGGTGAACCGGGGCGAGGGATCGTTGGCGTTGAATTGCTGCACCACCGCCATGCCGTCGACCGAATTGCCACCCAGTTCGAGCAATTGATCGGTGCTCGCCCATTCGGCGGCAATCAGCGGCACCTTCTTGTCCAGCTTGCGGGTCTGCTGGGCGAGGCGGGCCGAATCGCCGGCATTGGCCACGAACACCAGCGCATCGGGCCGTGACTGCAGCAATTTCTCGACGACCGGCAAGTGGCTGTCGGCGCCGGAATCAAAGTACTCGGTATCGACGATTTCGCCGCCTCCCTTTTCAAAAGCCAGCTTGAGTTCCTTTACCCAGCTTTCCGAAAAGACCCGGTTGTTCTCGTTGGCGGCAGCAGCCAGGCGCCGGTAGCCACGCTCCAGGCAGTAGCGGGCATAGAGCTGGGCGTTGTCGCGGGTCGTCCAGTTGATGCGGAATAGCTGGTCGTCCACGCCGGCCAGCTTGGTGGCTGTGGCGGTGGGGGATACCAGAACGACCTGGGCCGCTTGATGTACCGGCAACAGGGCGCTGGTCATGCCGCTGGTCATGGTCCCGATGACGGCGACTACCCGGGCATCGAGCAGTTCCTTGGCCGAGTTGATGGCGGTGGCCGGGGTGCTCCCGGTGTCGCGGGCCAGCAGTTCGATGGGGCGTCCGTTGATGCCGCCCGACTGGTTGGCCTGTTCGATGGCCAGCATGGCGCCATTGCGCCCGGCCTCGCCGAGGTCGGCCGAGTTGCCGGTGAGTTCGCCAATGAAGCCGATGCGGATCGGTTCCTGCGGGCCGCAGGCGATGAGCAGCAGGGTCGCCAGGCAGGCGGCGGGAAGCCAGACGGGTTTCATGCGTGCTCCTTCAGCCAGCGCAGGAACTCGGCCTCTTCCATCGGGTAAGCATAGTGGTAGCCCTGTGCGGCGTCGCAGCCGAAATCGCGCAACTGGTCGCCGATCCCCTGGTTCTCGACCCCCTCGGCCACTGTCTTGACATTCAGTTCGGCACCAAGCATGGCGATGGTGCGCACGATGCGGGCGCCACGCTCGCTTGCCGCCAGTGACAGCACGAAGGAGCGGTCGATCTTGAGGTGGTCGATGGGCAGTCGTTCGAGGTAGTTGAGCGATGAATAGCCGGTGCCGAAATCGTCGATGGCGATGCGGATGCCCTGGCTGCGCAGGCTGGTGAGCAGGGCGATCATGGCTTCCAGACCCTCCAGCGCAATCGACTCGGTGATTTCCAGTTCAAGGAAGTTGGGCGAGGTGCCGGTTTCGGCCAGTGTTTCATTGACGAAATCGAGGAAGGAGGGCTGCCGCAACTGGATGCTGGATACATTGACGGCCATGCGCAAATGCTCGAAACCCGCTTGCTGGAAGCGTTTCAGGGTGCGCAGGGCTTCCGGTAGCAGCCAGCGGCCCATGGCGACGATGAGGCCGGATTGTTCGGCGATCGGAATGAAGCGGTCGGGCGGGATGAACTCGCCGCTGGGGTGTTTCCAGCGCAGCAAGGCCTCGGCTCCGATGATCTTGCCGGTGCTCAGGTCGATCTGCGGCTGATAGACGATGGACAGTTCGCGCCGCTCGAAGGCCTGGCGCAGGTCGCGCAGCAGGGTTGTGCGCTCGCGTGCCGCCTGGCCGATGTCGGGCGAGAAGGTGAGCGATTGGCCGATGCCGAGCGCCTTGGCGCGGCGCAGGGCGACATAGGCGTTCTTCAGTACGTCCTGGCCGTCGGCGCAGCCGTCGAGCGGCGCAATGCCGAGGCAGACGGAGACCGCGTGGTCGATGTCGTCGATCAGGAAGGGGGGGGCGAACAGGCGGTGGATGCTCGCGCTGTCGAGCAGGCGGCCCGGGCCGGCCAGCGCAAAGGCGTCGCCGGCGACGCGTGCGACATAGACGCTGCTGTCGTACAGCACGCGCAGGCGCTGGGCGGTTGCCGACAGCAGGGCATCGCCGTAGTGGTGACCGAGCATGTCGTTGGTGGCGGCGAACTGGTCGATATCGACCAGGGCTACCACTTCGCCCGTGCCGCCGGCCTGGATGCGCCGGTCGAGTTCGATGACCAGCGCATTGCGGTTGGGCAGAGCGACCTGGCGATCCATCAGGGCATCGCGGCGCAACTCGGTGACCAGGTCGATGTTCTTGGCGCACAGCGCGATATTGGTGCAGAAGACTTCCAGCAGGTGCTGGTCGATCTCGCGAATCGGCTCGGCCGACTCGATGTAGGCGGCAAAACCTTCCTCGTTGTTCTTGCGGAAATACAGGGTGATGTCGCGCCGGCCCACCGTGCTGTAGTGGTTGCGCAAGGCCTGGTTGAGCGAGCGGGCGATGTGCAGGTTGTCGATCTCTTCCAGTCGATGCTGGATCAGGTGGCTGTAGCGGCCGGCAGCGGCGATGACCCGGAATTGATCGGGGTGGTCGGCGTCCTCGCCCGATGCGGCGCAGACCAGGCCCTCGGGCGCGACGCCGATGAGGCCGGCCAGCTGGGTGATGACGCCTTCGGCAAAGGCATGCAGGCCCTTTTCGGCAATGAACTGGTTGCTGGCGGCAACGATCTTCTCCAGCCCCTTGCGGCTTTCATCCAGGCGCTGCAACTGGTTGTAGGAGCGTATGGCCGAGGTCAGCGTGGCGTACAGCCGGGCGTGGGTCAGTTCGCTTTTTGTCTTGTAGTCGTTGATGTCGTAGCGGGCGATGGTGTCGGCTTCCGGCGCCTGGCCCGGCTGGCCGGTGCGCAGGATGATGCGGATGTTGAACAGCATCAGCTCCTGGCGGATGGCCTCCACCGTCTTGAGGCCGGCATCGTCGCTTTCCATGACCACATCGAGCAGGACCACGGCGATGTCGTTCTCGCGTTCGAGCACGGCAATGGCTTCGCGCCCCGAGTAGGCATGGATCAACTGCAGGCGACGGCCAAGGATCTCGACGCCGGACAGCGCGAACTCGGTGGCTTCGTGGACATCGCGGTCGTCATCGACGATCAGGATGCGCCAGCAGTAATCCGGAGCCGATTCATCGTCGGTGCTGTGATCTTCTTCGATAAAGAGGAGATCGTCGTCAGCGTCTTGCGCCATGGCATTCTCAAATTGGGACTTGGTAATTTTATCAGTTTGATCTAATTTGATGCTTTGTGCAAGGGCGTAACCTGGCTTATTTTTGTCTCTCCCGCTCACCCTTCAGCGCGATGCCAATTGGCTGATCCACGGCGCCAGGACGGGCACCAGCAAGGCCGTCAGCGCACCGTTCAAACCCATGGCCAGGGCGGCAAAGGCGCCGCTTTGCTCGTTTACCTGAAAGGCCCGCGCCGTACCGATACCGTGGGCGGCGACGCCGATGGCGAAGCCACGAATGGCCGGGTCGCGCAGTTTCATGGCGTCGAACACATACCGGGCACCCAGGGCGCCGAGAATGCCGGTGACGATGACCAGCACGGCGGTCAGCGAGGGGATGCCGCCGATGCGCTCGGTGATACCCATGGCGATGGGGGTGGTCACCGACTTGGGGGCGAGCGACAACAGCGTGGACTGGCTGGCCCCGAACAGCCAGCCGATCAGCACCGCCGACACGATGGCGGTCAGGCTGCCGGCGAGCAGGCCGGCCAGCACCGGCAGCAGCATGGCGCGCACCCGCTTGAACTGGGTGTACAGCGGAATGGCCAGTGCCACGGTGGCCGGGCCGAGCAGGAAATGCACGAACTGGGCGCCGGCGAAGTAGGTTTCGTAACGTGTTCCGGTGGCAGTGAGGAAAAGCACCAGCATGGCCACGGCGATCAACACCGGGTTGGCCAGCGGATTATTGCCCGAGCGCAGGTAGAGCTTGAAGGCCGCCTGGTAGGCGAGCAGCGTGATGGTCAGCCCGAGCAGGGGCGAGGCCGAGAGATAGACCCATATCTGGCTGATGTCCGGGCTCATGGCGCTTCTCCCGGCGCGGTCGGCGCCCGCTGGCAGAGCTTCATCACCAGTGCGGTCACCACCAGCGTGGCCACCGTGCTGATGAGCAGGGAGAGCAGTAGCGGCAGCCATTCGTCGGCCACCCGGTGCAGGTGCACCATGATCCCGGTGCCGGCCGGTACGAAGAGCAGGGACAGGTGTTGCAGCAGGTTCTGGCTGGTCGTCTGCAACTCCTTGTCCGGCCCTTGGCGCAGCATCAGGGCGATAAACAGGAACAGCATGCCGAGCACCGGGCCGGGAATGGGCAGCGCCAGGCCGCGGGCGACCACTTCGCCGGCGAGCTGGAAGATGAGTAACTGGGTGAGGGCTGACAGCATCGTGCAAACTCCAAAAACGATGCGCCTAGTTTATTGATTATTATTGGTAATCAATAGTGGTGTATTTGTCTTGTTATTTTTTACTTGAGGTAATTAATGCTCTGCTCAGGTGAGCAGGGCATGGCCCAGGGTGCGCAGCAGGATACCGACACAGGCCCCGACTGCCGCCGGTTTCCAGACAGCAGCAACCCGCCGCCCGGCCGAGATCAGCACGGCGACACCCGGCAGGTCGAATGGCGAGATCAGGAAGCCGGCGCTGGCATTGAGCAGTTCGACGCTGACCTGGCCAGCGCGCCGCATGTCGTCCATCACCCCCATCATCGCCGTGCCGCCGGCCAGGTATTTGGTCAGCGTGGGCAGGATGAGGATCGGGTCGATGCCGACTGCCAGCAGCAGCGGCGCGATCAGGGCAGTCAGCGCGTCGATGGCGCCGAATTTCTTGAG
>JAEUOE010000232.1 GCA_016790885.1 Dechloromonas sp.
CACGTAGTTGTCGTAGGCGTTGCGCAGGCTGATGGTGGGCACGGTCAGCGGCTCGGCGGCCATGTCCTGCAGCCACAGGGAACCGGTGGTCATTTCACGGGAATTCTGGCCGAAACCGATCCGGCTCATGTCGCTGCCCATATGCGGGCTGGCCAGGGTGATCAATCGCGCAACGCGCTCGTTGCCATGGCGGGCCAGGTAGCAGCGGGCGATCAGGCCGCCCATGCTGTGGCCGATCAGGGTGACCTGCGGGCTGCCGGTAGCGGCGCAGACGGCTTCGATACGCTGACTCAGGATCGGCTCCAGGCGGCCCAGGCTGATGTGGGGCGGCGCCAGGCTGACGCTGGCGACGGTATGGCCGGCGGCTTCCAGGCGGCGGCGCAGCAACCACCAGACGCCGCGGCTGCAGCCATAGCCATGCACCAGCAAGATCGGCTGCTTGCCCTTGCTCAGCCGGTCGGCCGGCATCCACAGGCGTTCGAAGGGAATGACCAGTACGAAGGTGAGCAGGAAGGCGAGGTATTCATCGAACATCAGCCGGGCGGTGCGGGAGAAGCCGAGGCGCGGGGCCGGCGAGGCGAGCGCCATGCCGAACACCCAGGTGATGGCATTGATGCCGGCTCGCACGCCGAGCAGGCCGCCCACCGCGCCGACGCTGGCCGCGGCCCAGTCGACGCCGAGGACATGGCGGCCAAAATAGAGGTAGCCGCCGATTTCGAGGATGAGCCAGATGAGGAGTGAGACAGGAAGCATGGCGACCTCAGGCGGTTTCCGCTACCGGCTTGGGCAGCCAGATGCAGGCGCCCTTCGACTCCTTGTCGATGCCGGCCAGGTTTTGGGCGTGTTCGGCCAGTTCGTCCGCGGTGGCTCGGCGGACGGTCAGCGGCTTGCGCTCGCGCACCTGGCCGTCAGCACCGATATTGGGGCGCGGCGCGGCGTCGGGCTCGATCATCAGGCTGTTCTGGCCACGTGTCATGGCCAGGAATACGTCGGCCAGCAGTTCCGTGTCGAGCAGGGCGCCGTGCAGGGTACGGGTCGAGTTGTCGATTTCGTAACGTTCGCACAGGGCATCGAGGCTGTTGCGCTTGCCGGGGTGCAATTCCTTTGCCATCTTCAGCGTATCGGTCACGCCGTTGCAGATGGTTTCCACCGGCACGCGGTCGAGGCGGCGCAGTTCTGCATTGAGAAAGCCGAGGTCGAAGGGGGCATTGTGGATGACCAGTTCGCCGCCGCTGATGAACTCCAGGAATTCGTCGACGATGTCGGCGAATTTCGGCTTGTCGGCCAGGAACTCCAGCGTGATGCCGTGCACTGCCTGGGCGCCGGCGTCGATTTCGCGTTCCGGGTTGATGTACTTGTGCAGATGGCGGCCGGTCAGCCGGCGGTTTTCCATCTCGATGCAGGCGACTTCGATGATGCGGTGACCCGAGCGCGGGTCGAGGCCGGTGGTTTCGGTATCGAGGACGATCTGGCGCATGGGCGTTTCCTTAACTCTTCAGTTCGTCGATGCCGCGGTTGGCCAGGGCATCGGCACGTTCGTTTTCCGGGTGGCCGGCATGGCCCTTGACCCAGATCCACTCCAGCTTGTGCTGGCGGACCAGGGCGTCGAGGGTCTGCCACAGGTCGGCGTTCTTGACTGGCTTCTTGTCTGAGGTTTTCCAGCCGTTGCGCTTCCAGCCGTGGATCCACTCGCTGATGCCCTTCAGGACGTATTGCGAATCGGTATAGACCTTGCCGACCACCGGCCGCTTCAGGGCTTCCAGCCCGCGAATGGCGGCGGTCAGTTCCATGCGGTTGTTGGTGGTGTCCTTCTCGCCGCCCCACAACTCCTTTTCGTGCGGGCCGGAGCGCAGGATGGCGCCCCAGCCGCCGGGGCCGGGGTTGCCCTTGCAGGCGCCGTCGGTAAATATTTCGATGTGGTCTTCAGTGGCCATGAGTCTCTTTGGGGGTAATGGCGCGCAACGCCTTGACGCGCGCCGGTTTTTTCTTCCAGTTCGGGGTGATCAGGCGCATGCCGTGGGTGCGCTTGATGGCGCGCAGCACATAGACGCCACCGGAGAAGTTGAGCCAGCGGTCGCTGGCTTTTTCGACCAGGCGCCAGCTGTGCAGTCCTTGCAGGCTTTCCAGTGGTGGCAGGTAGCAGCCCAGGCTGCCCCGGTCGACCTCGAAGCCGAGCAGTTTCAGCCAGTCCTTGAGGCGGTTCAGCGACAGATAGCTGCCATTCCACGGGAATTCTCCGCTGCGGTCGAAGCGGCGTTTCAGTCCCCACAGCGACAGCGGATTGAAGCCGACGATCACGATCTGCCCTTCGGGGATCAGGATGCGCTCGACTTCGCGCAGGATCTGGTGCGGTTCGTCGCTGAATTCGAAAACATGCGGCATGACGACCAGATCGATGCTGTTGGCGGCGACAGGCAGGGCCGCGTAGTGGCACAGGAAATCGGCGCCATCGAGGGTGCCGGCACGCTGACGCAGGGGAATGCGGCTGGCGCGCAGGAAGTCGGCCTGGGGCAGGCCGATTTGCAGCGCGTGGTAGCCGAAAATGTCGCTGACGATGTGATCGACCTGTCCCTGCTCCCAGGCCAGGATATGGCGACCTGGTGCGGAGGCGAGCCAGTGGTCGAGACCGGGAATTGACATCCGGGGCGAGTCGCTCGATAGTTCCGGCATGTTTGTCGTGTCGTTCATTCCCGCATTCAAGGACAATTACATCTGGCTGCTGACCGAGGGCAAGCGCGCCTTCGTCGTCGACCCCGGCGATGCTGCACCCGTTCAGGCCAGGCTGGAAGCTGACGGCCTGGCCCTTGAAGGCATCCTCCTCACGCACCACCATGCCGATCACCAGGGCGGGGTGGCCGAACTGGCGGCACGCTGGCCGGTCAGGGTGTATGCGCCGGGCAACGAGTCTATCACAGGCTGTACCCACCCTCTGTCGGGGGGCGAATGCATCGAGGTTCTCGGTCAGCCTGTACGGGTCATGGCCGTTCCCGGGCATACGCGCGGGCATCTGGCCTACTGCGCGGACGGTGCGCTGTTCTGCGGCGACACCCTGTTCGGTGCGGGTTGCGGCCGGCTGTTCGAAGGCACCCCGGCGCAGATGTCGGCGTCACTCGCCAGCATCGCCGCCTTGCCGGATACGACGCGGATTTACTGCGCTCACGAATACACGGAGATGAACCTGCGTTTCGCCATGGCGGTCGAGCCGGAGAACACGGCACTGCAAACGCGTGTTGCAAGCGTTGCCGGGCTGCGTGCCGCGGGCTTGCCCAGCGTGCCAAGCACCCTGGCCGAGGAAAAGGCGACCAATCCCTTCCTGCGTTGCCAGGAGCCTGCGGTTGTCGCAGCAGCATTGCGTCAGGGGGCCACGGCTCGGGAGCCGGTCGCCGTTTTTGCGGCGATCCGTGGCTGGCGGAACAATTTCTAGGGTTTTTTCTGGCGCAGGCGGGCGCCGATCTTTTCCAGCGTATCGAGCACGCGCGCGCTGTTGAAAGGCTTGATGATGAAGCCGCAGGCACCATTCTGGATCGACTCCTGAACCGTTTCCGGGTCGGAATTGCTGGTGACCATGATGACCTCGACCGTCGGTTGGCTCGCCTTGATTTCGCACAGGGCTTCGATGCCGTTCTTCTCCGGCATCACCACATCCATGCAGACGACGTCCGGTTTCAGGCGGCCGACGAGGTCTACGGCTGCCACGCCATTGCTTGCTTCACCGATGACGTCATATTCCTCGCCGCGCAACATGCCGCGCAGGATGCTGCGCATCATGTCGTTGTCGTCGGCGATGACGACGGAAATTCTACGTTTGGGCATGACGAATCAGGCCGCGTCGAAGCGGCAAATGCGGTCGCGACCTTCCTGCTTGGCCCGGTACAGGGCCTTGTTGGCGGCGAGGATCAGGTCGTCCGGCGGGTTGTCGAAACCGGGGGCGGCGGAGGCGATGCCGATGCTCAGGGTGACCTGGCCGAACGGCGATGAAACGTGTGGGATACCCAGTTCGCCAATGCCGTGACGAATCTTCTCGGCCACCATCAGCGCGCCGCCAATGGATGTTTCGGCCAGAATCACCGCAAAGTTCTCGCCACCGAAGCGGGCGACGGTATCGGAAGGGCGTTCCGAATGCCGGCTGATGGCGTGGGCGACCCGGCGCAGGCAGTCGTCGCCGGCCAGATGGCCATAGGTATCGTTGAACAGCTTGAAGAAGTCGATGTCGCACATCAGCAGGGCGACCGGGTTGGAGTGCCGGCGGGCGCGACGCCACTCGATTGAGAGGGCTTCTTCGAAATAGCGACGATTGGCGATGCCGGTCAGGCTGTCGCTTGACGAGATGCGGATCAGTTCCTGGTTGGCGGCATCGAGCTTGCGGGTCAACGACAGCAGCGAGGTGCGCATCAGTGCCAGGCGTTGCATGGTGCGGATCTTGGCACCGAGCGCGATTTCGCTGATCGGCCTGAGCAGGTAGTCGTCGCCGCCGGCGGCGATTCCTTTCTCGATTTCGTCATCCCGGTCAGGGGCGGACAGGAAAATGATGGGGGTCCACTCGCCGGCTTTTTCCATGGCCCGTACCTGCCGGGCAACGGCCAGGCCATCGCGGGTCGGCTGTGCGATGTCGAGCAGGATCAGGTCGGGGCGGCTCTGCTCGAACAGTCTCAGGGCAGTCTCATCGTCTTCCGCACAGAGCGCTGTGGCACCAAGGTGCTCGACGTACTGCCTGAGCACTGCAAGGTTGGAACGGCTGTCGTCGACAATGAGTATTTTCATGGTGGTGCCGCAAGTGACTATTCCAGCAGTCTAACGGCAATGACCGGTGAAGAAAACCACGGCTCCCGAAGGCGATGGCCGTGGCAAGGCCTGCTGCGCAAAATATTGTGTCGATGATCCATATCGTGCGTATTTGCCGGGTTTTCCACGAGGCGGGTGTGCTAAATTTGATTGATGATCAGCAGCCGGGAAAAAATATCATGAGCGCGCAAAGTGCCAACAATTCCGTAACAGTGTCGCGATTGACCGGGGCGCTGAAATCCCCGCGCAGCATCAAATTCGGCAAGTGGTTGCTTATCTTTGTGCTTGTTTTCGGCGCTTTCGGCTTTTTGGCTGCGCCGCCGCTCCTGAAGTCCGTTTTGCTCAAGCAGTTGTCGGCCCAGTTGCATCGCGAGGTCAGCATCGAGCAGATCGCCATCAATCCCTACGCCCTGTCGGCGCGGGTCAATGGCTTGTCGATCAAGGCCGAGGGCGGCAAGGAGGTGGCCGGTTTCGATGAACTGTTCATCAATGTGTCAGCAGCCTCCATCTTCAAGCTGGCTGCCGTGATCGACGAAATCCGCCTGCAGGGCTTGCGGGTGGTGGTGGCCCGTGTGGCAGAGGGGCGCTACGACATTTCCGACCTGCTCGACGAGTGGATGAAGCCCAAGGATGAGCCGCCGGGCGAGACGCCGCGCTTCTCGCTGAACAATATCCAGCTGGTCAACGCCAAGATCGTTTTTGACGATCAGCCCAAGGGCAAGCTGCATACCATCAGCGACATCAACCTGACGCTGCCCTTCGTTTCCAGCCTGCCTTATCACACCGATGTACTGGTCAAACCGTCCTTTTCGGCCAATATCAACGGTTCCCCTCTGGCCCTTGACGGTGACAGCCGGCCTTTCTCGGAAACCCATGAAAGCCATCTGAATCTGGATCTGGACCGTTTCGACCTGGCCGTCCTGCAGCCCTATCTGCCGGATTCGCTGCCTATCCGCCTGCAGGCCGGAACGCTCGATACCGAAATGAAGGCCATGTTCAAGGAGGTTTCCGATCAGGTCTATTCGGTGACCGTGGTTGGTGCGGCGCACGTCTCAGGGCTGGCGGTGGCGGAGAGCGACGGCTCGCCGCTGATCGACTGGAAGCGCCTCGATGTCGAGTTGGAGAGCATCGATCCGCTCAACCGCACAGCGGCCGTCAAGCGGGTTGGTCTGGACGGCCTGGTGGTTAGCCTGGCGGTGAACAAGCAGGGTGGATTCAATGTGCTGCGCCTGCTCGACAAGATGGCCACGCCCGCAACGGCCGAGCCGGCCCCGAAGGCCGAGCCCGGCAAGCCCTTCGCCTGGACGCTCGGTGAACTGGCCGTGAGCAACGGCCTGCTGCGCTGGCAGGATGAATCGAACCTGACCCCGGTGGCCGGGGAGGTGCGCAACCTGCAGGTGCATGTCGGCAAGGTGGATGGCAAGCTGGTCGAGCCGATCGTCATCGACGAGGTGAGTTATCAGGTCGATCTGGGTGAGCGCTTCCAGGTCGAGAAAATGGCCTTCAAGGACATCAATCTCGATCTGCCGGCGCGGCGCATAGAGATTGCCGAAGTGACCAATTCCGGCACGCGAGCCCGCATGTTGCGCGACAAGAATGGCAAGATCGAATGGGTCAGCTCGCCGGTTCTGAAGACCGTGCGCGCTACCGATGCCAAGGTCGAAGCCAGGGCCAAGGAAGAAAAACCGTGGATCGGCAAGGTCGGCAAACTGGCCGTCGAGGATCTGGGTTTCCGTTTCGAGGACCAAAGCACGCAGCCGGTTGCCGTTCAGCAAATCGACGGTTTCAGCCTGGTGGGCGAGGGCTTGACCAACGAGCCGAACCGGAAGGGCACGATTGCCCTGAAGACGACGATCAACAAGAAGGGCAGCCTGAATGTCGATGGCAGCCTGCAGGTCTTCCCGCTCGACGTGGCGGTCAGGGTCGAGACCAAGGCCATCCCGTTGATGCCGATCGAACCATACCTGAGCCAGTTCCTCAACGTGTCCTTGACACGCGGCCAGCTGGCGAACAAGGGCGAGGCGACGGCCAGGCTCGATACCACCGGCCTGAAGGCAGGCTACAAGGGCAATTTCACGCTCGGTGATTTTGTGGTGGTGGACAAAGCGAACAGTGCCGATTTCCTGAAATGGAAGTCGCTCTATTTCGGCGGCATCGATTTCAAGCTGGAGCCGATGGCCATCAACGTCAGTGAAATAGCCCTCTCCGACTTCTACTCGCGCCTGATCCTCAACAAGGAAGGCAAGCTCAACGTCGTCGACATCGTCAAGAAGCCCAATGGGAGCGAGGCCCCGAAGGCGGCTGCGCAGCTGCTTGAGCCAGCCGCGGAGAGCAAGGTCGCGGCCAAGGAGGCGGCTACGAAGGAGGGGGCAGTCCAGGTGGCAGAGGCCAAGCCGCCGCTGCCGATCAAGATCGCCAAGATTACGCTGCAGAACGGGACGGTCAATTTCTCCGATCTATTCGTCAAGCCGAACTACACGGTCAATGTGACCAGGTTGGGTGGCCGGGTCAGCGGCTTGTCGTCGGCAGCCGATACAGTGGCCGACATGGATCTGCGCGGCAAGTATGCCAACTCGGCACCGGTCGAGATTCTCGGCAAGCTCAACCCGCTGGCCGCCAAGTCCTTCCTCGATATCAAGGCGTCGATCACCGGCGTCGACCTCACCGGTTTTTCGCCGTATTCCGGCAAGTACGCCGGCTATGCCATCGAGAAAGGCAAGCTGTCGCTGAATGTCGCGTACAAGCTGGAAAACCAGCAGCTGGCAGCCGAAAATCGCCTGTTCATCGACCAGTTTACTTTCGGCGACAAGGTGGATAGCCCGGATGCGACGACGCTGCCGGTCAACCTGGCGATTTCGCTGCTCAAGAACAATCGGGGCGAGATCGACCTTAACCTGCCGATTTCCGGCTCGCTGGACGACCCGCAGTTTTCCATTGGCGGCCTGATCATCAAGGTCATCGTCAATCTGTTCGTCAAGGCGGTGACCTCGCCGTTTGCCTTGCTCGGCTCGATGTTCGGCAGTGGCGAGGAGTTGTCCAATGTCGAATTCGCGGTTGGCCGGGCCAGTCTCGATGCGGCCGGTACCAAGAAACTGGAAAGCCTGGCCAAGGCGCTGGTCGAACGCAATTCCCTGAAGCTGGAGATCGTTGGCCGGGCCGATCCGGAAATCGACAAGGAAGGCGTCAAGCGTGCGGGGATGGAGCGCGCCATGAAGGCCGAGAAGCTCAAGGATCTGAAGAAAGCCGGCGAGGGCAAGTCGCTGGACGAGATCGAGATTGCTCCGGAGGAGGTCAAGACCTACCTGACCCGTGCCTACAAGGAAGCCAAGTTCCCGAAGCCGCGCAACGTCATTGGTTTGCAGAAGGATTTGCCGGTCGAGGAAATGGAAAAGCTGATGCTGACCAACCTGCCGGCCACCGATGACGACATTGCGGCATTGGCCGCCCGCCGGGCCGAGGTGGTACAGGGCTGGCTGGTCGAGCAGGGCAAGGTGCCGCCCGAGCGCGTTTTCTTGTTGCCGCCCAAGGTCGAGCATGACGACAAGGGCAAGGGTAGCCGGGTCGATTTTTCCTTGAGGTAAGCAGGTAATGAGTGAAACGATGGGGCTGGCCCTTCTGGCCGGCACGGTGGTGGTCATCCTGTTGCAGGTGGCCGTGTTGCTGCGCGGCAATCGGCGGCAGGACCAGCAGGAAAGCGAGGCGCGCTTCCGGGGGCTGCAGGAAGCCTACGACAAGGGGTTGATGCGCCTGGAGCGGGAGTTGCGCGAGGAACTGGCGCGCGGTCGGCGTGAGGATGCCGAGGAGTCCTTCCGCGACCGTGAGGAGCGGGCTCAGTCGGCCAACCTGCTCAGCCAGGCAGTGACCACGCAGGTCGGCCAGTTCGGCACGCTGCAGGCCGAGCGGCTGGAAGCCTTCGCCCGCGAGTTGAACCGTTTTTCGCTCGGTCTCGACGAACGTTTCGAACGCCTGAAGATGGCCGTCGAAGGCCGGCTGGCGGCAATCCAGGCCGATAACGCCAACAAGCTGGAGGAGATGCGGCGCACGGTCGACGAGAAACTGCATGCCACGCTGGAGCAGCGTCTGGGCGAGTCATTCAAGCTGGTCAGCGAGCGCCTGGAGCAGGTGCATCGCGGTCTCGGCGAAATGCAGAGCCTGGCGGCCGGTGTCGGTGATCTCAAACGCGTGCTGACCAATGTCAAGACGCGCGGCACCTGGGGCGAAGTGCAGTTGTCGGCCTTGCTCGAACAGTTGCTCACCGCCGACCAGTTCGCCGCCAATGTGGCGACTAGGCCGGGTAGCGGCGAGCGCGTCGATTTCGCCATCCGTCTGCCGGGCAAGGACGATGGCGCCGTGGTCTGGCTGCCGATCGACGCCAAGTTCCCGATCGAGGACTACCAGCGCCTGATCGATGCCGTGGAACCCGCAGCCATCGAAGAGGCGGCCAAGGCTATCGAGACGCGCCTGAAGAACGAGGCCAGGAGCATCCGCGACAAGTATGTGGCGCCGCCGCACACCACCGATTTTGCCGTGCTTTACCTGCCTATCGAGGGGCTGTATGCCGAGGCTCTGCGCCGGCCGGCATTGTCCGAGACCCTGCAGCGCGATTACCGCGTGACGCTGGCCGGGCCGACCACGCTGGCCGCCATGCTCAACAGCCTGCAGATGGGTTTCCGCACGCTGGCCATCGAGCAGCGTTCGGCCGAGGTGTGGGCCGTGCTCGGGGCGGTGAAGACCGAGTTCGGCAAGTTCGGCGAGGCGCTGGCGCATACCAAGAAGAAGCTCGACGAAGCGAGCAACAGCATCAGCAAGGCGGAAGTCCGCACGCGCCAGCTGTCGCGCAAGCTGAAGGAGGTCGAGGCGCTGCCGGCGGCCGATTCGGAACAATTGATCGGGGTGGGGGATTTCGATGGCGAAGACGAGTGAGCTGGAAGCAGCCTATCAGGCGACAACCTACCGGGTTTTCCTGCCTGGCGGCTCCTGCGACCTGCGGGTCGGGCAAGCCTGCGATGCGCTGGCCGAGTGGATGGCCAGGGAGGATGTCGATTGCTTTGCCATTGTGACGGCCCACAATCCGGGTTCGCAGCCAACCGATGCAGCGCGCAATGCCGAGCGTCAGTCGCAACTTGAATGCGACCTGCTGGAGGGCAACTACGAGCCTTACCTGGCGCAGAACCTGCCTGACGCGGGCGACTGGCCAATGGAGGAAAGCTGTTTCGTTGCCGACCTGCTGGCGGAGGATGCATGTGCACTGGCCGGGGATTACGGGCAGAATGCGGTGATCTGCGGTGCGGCCGACGGCGTTCCGCATCTGGTTTGGGTTGAAGACAGCGAATAATGAAAAGAATTGGTCGTTTCGAGGTGCGGGGGGAGTTGGGGCGCGGTGCGCAGAGCGTCGTCTATCTGGGCTTCGATCCCCAGTTGCAGCGCGAGGTGGCGATCAAGACCCTGCATTTCGCCCGGCCCGATCCGGCCAAGAATCAGGCCTTGTTGGCCGAGGCCCGGGCGGTGGGCCGCATGCGCCATCCGAACATCGTGCCCATCTACGAGGCGGGTGAAGAGAGCGGCGATCCTTATCTGGTCTTCGAGTATGTGCCGGGCAAGAACCTGGCCGAGTTTTTCCGGCAGAGCGGCGCCTTGCCACCCGTCAAGGCGGTCACCACGCTGCGGGCCATTCTCGATGCCGTCGCCCATGCCCACGCGCAGGGCATCATCCATCGCGACCTGAAACCGTCGAACATCCTGCTCGATGACGACGGCACGCCACGCGTCATGGATTTCGGCATTGCCACCCCGATTCAAGGCGCCAGCGAGGGTAGCGCCCAGGTCACCGGGACGCCGGCCTACATGGCACCGGAGTACATCCTGCACCGCGCGGTCAGCGAACGTTCCGACGTCTTTTCGGCCGGGGTCATCCTGTTCGAAATGCTGCTCGGCCGGCGGGCCTTCGTCGGCGACAGCCTGAATGCGGTCATGCAGCGCATCGCCGAGCAGGATATCGTGGTGCCCGAGGATGCAGGCATCGACGAGCGACTGTGCACCATCCTGCTCAAGGCCACGGCACGCGACCCCGCGCTGCGTTTTCAGACGGCCAGCCAGTTTGCCGAGGCGCTGGATAACTATCTCACCCCCGAGTCGGATCTGGACTCGCCCGGCGGCAGCCGGCAGTCGAC
>JAEUOE010000243.1 GCA_016790885.1 Dechloromonas sp.
CGCGCGAGATCCAGTTGCCCTCCGGCAGCATGCCGACGATCTCGCTGTGGGCGTGCTGGCTGATCTGGCGCACCAGCGTCCTGCGGTAGGCCTCGGGCATCCAGTCCTGCGGCTCGATGCGGCCGTCGGCGTCGATGCGGGTGTCGAAGGCAGCCTGCAGGACGGGGTCCTCGATGGATGGTGCCAGCGGCACGGTCTTGCCGCCGGCGTTGTCAGGCACGTTGAATGATTGGGTGTACATGAAGTTCTCCTGGGGAGTTACAGGGGCTATCCGGGTGATGGCGGTTGCCCGCCATCACCGTGCCGGATTTACTGAACGATGGACCAGTCGCCGCCCTTCACTTCGAGCAGACGGAAGGCCGACAGGTCGAGGCCCATGTGGTCGGTCGGCGACATGTTGAAGGTGCCGCTGGTGGCCACGAAGCCCTTGGTCGCTTCGAGCGCGTCGCGAACCTTGGCCTTGTCGGTGGAACCGGCGCGCTTGATGGCGTCGACCGCCAGCATCAGGCCGTCGTAGGCATAGCCGCCGAAGGTCGACACGTCGGTCTTGTAGGCCGCCTTGTAGGCCTTGTCATAGGCGGTGACGATCGGCTTCTGCGGGTCGTTGGCCGGCAGCTTCTCGGGGATCAGCTGGGCCGGCGACGGCAGGCGGACACCTTCGGCAGCCGGGCCGGCCAGCTTCAGGAACTCGTCGGAAGCGACGCCGTGCGACTGGTAGAGCGGCAGCGTGATGCCCAGTTGCTTGTAATTCTTGGTCACGATGGCCGGCCCCTGGCCCAGACCGAACACGAACACGGCCTGAACGCCCGGCGCGGTCTTGATCTTGGTCAGCTGCGGACTCATGTCGGTATCCTTCGGCCCGTAGGTTTCGTTGGCGACCAGCGTGATGCCGTACTTGGCGGCGACGCCCTCGGTTTCCTTCTTGCCGGAAGCACCGAAGCCGGAGGTTTCGGAGAGCAGGGCCACCTTGGTCAGGCCGCGCTTCTTCATGTCCTCGAACACCTTTTCGGCAGCCATGCGGTCGGTGTGCGGGGTCTTGAACACCCACTTCTTGACCGGCTCGACGATGACCACGGCACCGGCCAGCGAGATGAACGGGATACCGGCCTTCTCGGCGAGCGGCACGGAGGACATGGTGGCGCCGGTGGTGGTGCCACCGACCAGCACGTCAACCTTGTCATCCTCGATCAGGCGCTTGGTGAAACCGTTGGCCTTGTTGGCATCGCTGCCGTCGTCGTAATGGACAAGCTGCAGCGGACGGCCGAGCACGCCGCCCTTCTTGTTGAGGTCATCAACGTAGAGTTGCAGCGTCTTCAGTTCCGGGTCGCCAAGGAAGGCGGCCGGACCGGTGACGGAGAGAACGGAACCGATCTTGATCGGATCGGCGGCAAAGGCGCCGAGTGCGCCGAGCGCCAGGGCGGTACCGGCAACGAGCTTCTTGATGCTGTGCTTCATGGGTTTGTCTCCTCTGTTGGAATATGAATCAGACACGCTCGATCACCATGGCGATCCCCTGCCCGACACCGATACACATGGTGCACAGGGCATAGCGGCCGCCACGGCGCTTGAGTTCATAGGCAGCGGTGGTCACCAGGCGGGCACCGCTCATGCCGAGCGGGTGGCCCATGGCGATGGCACCGCCGTTGGGATTGATGCGGGCATCATCGTCGGCCAGGCCGAGGTCACGCATGACGGCCAGGCCTTGTGCCGCAAAGGCTTCGTTCAGCTCGATGACATCCATCTGGGCCAGGGTCAGGCCGGTCTGCGCCAGCACCTTGCGCGCCGCCGGGGCCGGGCCGATGCCCATGATGCGCGGCGGTACGCCGGCGGTGGCCATGCCGACCACACGGGCCAGCGGCTTTAGGCCGTACTGGCCGGCGGCGGCTTCGGAGGCGAGCAACAGGGCGCAGGCGCCGTCGTTCACACCGGAAGCGTTACCCGCCGTGACGGTCAGCTCGGGGCCATTGACGCCCTTCAGCTTGGCCAGCATGTCCAGCGTGGTTTCCGGACGTGGATGCTCGTCGGTATCGACCACCTTGGGGTCGCCCTTCTTCTGCGGGATGACCACCGGCACCAGCTCGTCGGCAAAGCGGCCGGCGGCATGGGCAGCAGCCCAGCGCTGTTGCGAGCGCAGCGCGAAGGCGTCCTGGTCGGCGCGGCTGATATTGAAATCGGCGGCGACGTTGTCGGCCGTCTGCGGCATCGAGTGGGTTTCGTACAGCTTCTTCATCATCGGGTTGATGAAGCGCCAGCCGATGGTGGTGTCGTAGATCGCCGCCTGGCGCGAGAAGGCGGACTCCGCCTTGCCCATCACGAAGGGGGCGCGCGACATGCTCTCGACGCCGCCGGCAATCATCAGGGTGGTTTCGCCGGACTTGATGGAGCGGGCGGCGAGGCCGACCGCATCCATACCCGAACCGCACAGGCGGTTCACCGTGGTACCCGGCACCTCGATGGGCAGGCCGGCCAGCAGGCCGGACATGCGGGCGACGTTGCGGTTGTCTTCGCCGGCCTGGTTGGCGTTGCCGTAGATGATGTCATCGACGGCCGTCCAGTCGACCTGCGGATTGCGTTCCATCAACGCCTTGAGCGGGATGGCGCCCAGGTCGTCGGCACGCACGCCGGCCAGCGCGCCGCCGTAGCGGCCGATGGGGGTGCGGATGGCGTCGCAGATAAAGGCTTGGGTCATCGTCGTTTCCTCAGTTCTGTTTCGGGCGCTCGTCGAGCACGCGCTTGGCCTTGCCGACCTGGGTGCGCGGGATGGCGTCGAATTCCATCACGGTGATCTTGGTCGACACGCCGATGATGGTCTTGATGCGGTGCTGCAACTCCTTGCTGATGGCCTGGATGTCGGTCGCCGACAATTTGCCGGACAGCTCGCGCTGGACTTCGCAGCGCACTTCCAGGTTGTCGAGGTGGCCGTCGCGGGTGACGACGACCTGGTAGTTGCCGGACAGGCGCTGGTCGCGCAGGATCTGCTCCTCGATCTGGGTCGGGAAGACGTTCACGCCACGGATGATCAGCATGTCGTCGGAACGGCCGGTGATCTTGCCGATGCGGCGGAAGGAGCGCGACGTCGGGGCGAGCAGGCGGGTCAGGTCGCGGGTGCGGTAGCGGATGACCGGGAAGGCTTCCTTGGTCAGCGAGGTGAACACCAGTTCGCCCTCTTCGCCGTCGGGCAGGACTTCGCCGGTTTCCGGGTCGATGATCTCGGGATAAAAATGGTCTTCCCAGATCACCGGGCCATCCTTGGTCTCGATGCATTCGCAGGCGACGCCCGGGCCCATCACTTCGGTCAGGCCGTAGATGTCGATGGCGTCGATGCCGAGCTTGCGCTCGATCTCGCTACGCATGCCCTCGCCCCACGGCTCGGCGCCGAAGATGCCAACCTTGAGCGAAATCTCTTCCGGCTTGATGTTCAGGCGCTCGAACTCCTCGGCGATGACCAGTGAGTAGGACGGCGTGACCATGATGATTTCCGGCTTGAAGTCCATGATCTGCTGGACCTGCTTCTCGGTCTGGCCGCCGGACATCGGCACGGCGCAGCAACCGGCGCGCTCGACACCGTAGTGGGCGCCGAGGCCGCCGGTGAACATGCCGTAGCCGTAGGCAACATGCACCATGTCACCGGCCCGGCCACCGGCCGCGCGGATGGAACGGGCAACGACACTGCCCCAGTTGTTGATGTCGTTCTGGGTGTAGCCGACGACGACCGACTTGCCGGTGGTGCCGCTGGAAGCGTGCAGGCGGGCCAGCTTGGTGCGCGGCACGGCGAACAGGCCGAACGGGTAGTGGTCGCGCAAGTCCGTCTTGGTCATGAACGGGAACTTGCCGAGGTCGGCCAGGCACTTCAGGTCGTCCGGATGCACGCCCTTAGCCTGGCACTTCTGGCGGTAGGGCTCGACGTTGTCGTAGGTGTGGCGCACCGACCACTTCAGGCGCTCCAGTTGCAGGGCCGAAATCTCGTCGCGGCTGGCGGTCTCGATCGGGTCGAGCTCACCGGGCAATGGCATTTTCGATGTCATGGATGTCTCCTCTCTCTGTGGGTTTCGGCTCAATCGGCCTGTTGCAGTCCGGCGATCACTTCGCCGTTGATGCGATAGCTCTTGCCCCGGAACAGGGCGATGGTCTTGCCGTGGTTGTTGCGCACGGTGATGTCGTACACGCCGGTCCGCCCCGCCGCCGACTGCTCGACGGCTTCCGCCTCCAGCGTCTCGCCTTCCTTGGCCGGGGCCAGGAAGTCGATATGGCAGGCCGAGGCCACCGTATTCTTGTTATAGCTGTTGCAGGCGTAGGCGAAGGCCGTATCGGCCAGGCTGAAAATCATGCCGCCGTGGCAGATGTGGTGGCCGTTCACCATGTCGGAACGCACCGTCATGGTGAGCAGCGAAGCGCCTGGCTGGACGCGGACGATCTTGATGCCCAGCGCCTGGGCGGCGCGGTCGCGCGAGTACATCGCTTCGGCGGTGGCATCGGCCAGGGCTTGCGCCTCGGCCGGGCTGAGTTTCGGTTCAGTCATGGATATTCCTTCCGGCAAACACGGCGCGCTGGATCAGCGGCGAGATGCGGTAACGGTCCTCGCCATAGCTGGCGCCCAGGTTGGCCAGCACGTCGCGGATGGCGGCGACGCCGACCTGGTCGGCCCAGGCCAGCGGCCCCTGCGGATAATTGACGCCGAGGCGCATGGCCTGGTCAGCGCCTTTTTCGGTACACACGCCCTGATTGACCGCATCGGCCGCTTCGTTGGCCAGCATGGCGACGGTGCGCATGACGGCCAGACCCGGCACATCGAGGAAGCGCGACACGGCGAACCCGGCGGCCTGCAGCAGACCGATGGCAGAAGCGGTCGCTGCCGGCTCGCATTGCTCGGCGGCAGCGACCGCCAGACGGGTGGCCTTGCTGTAGTCGAGCGCCAGGTCGATCAGCACGGTGTTGGCGACGCCGGTTTCGGCAGCGCGTTGCGTGGCGCTGCGGCCATCGGTGACGTACAGCTTGGCGAGGCCGATTTCAGCGATGCGGCCGTCGGCATCCGGGGCGCGCCCGAACGACAAACCACTGTGCTGCAGGCGCTCGACCAGGGCCTCGGCAACTGCGCATTCGCCGAACACCGTGATCTTGCCGGCCGGCGTTTGCGGCGCTTCGGTTTGCGGCACGGGCTTCACGGCGCCCTCGCGGTAATCATAGAAGCCGCGCCCGCTCTTGCGACCGTAGAAACCGGCGTCGACCAGTTCCTGCTGGATCAGCGAGGGGAGGAAGCGCTGGTCGTTGTAGAAGGCGCGCCACACTGAATTGGTCACGGCGAAATTGACGTCGTGGCCGATCATGTCCATCAGCTCGAACGGCCCCATGCGGAAACCGCCGGCCTC
>JAEUOE010000010.1 GCA_016790885.1 Dechloromonas sp.
GAAGCCATCCTGCCGCAGACGCAATGCGGCCAGTGCGGCTACCCGGGCTGCAAGCCCTATGCCGAAGCCATCGCCAAGGGCGAGGCCGAGATCAACCTGTGCCCGCCGGGCGGCATGGAAGGCGTGCAGCGCCTGGCCGACCTGCTCGGCCGCGAGGTCAAGCCGCTCGATGCCGAAGAGAAGCCCAAGCAGGTCGCCATCATCGACGAGAACACCTGCATCGGCTGCACGCTGTGCATCCAGGCCTGCCCGGTCGACGCCATCATCGGCGCCGCCAAGCAACTGCACGTCATCATCGGCCAGCAATGCACCGGTTGCGAACTCTGCCTGCCCCCCTGCCCGGTCGAATGCATCCATATGGAAGCCGTCACTGAAAACATTGACAACTGGAAGTGGAAATACCCGGTCGTCGAAATCAAGGCTGCGCCGGTGAAAGAGGCCGCCTGATGCTGATGAACCTGTTCAAGTTCAAGGGCGGCGTCAAACCGCCCACCAACAAGACCCAGTCGCTCGGCAGGCCGATTGCCCAGGCACCGATTCCGTCGCGTCTCGTCGTACCGCTGCACCAGAGCATCGGCGGCACGCCGCGCCCGGTTGTCCAGGCCGGCGACAAGGTGCTGAAAGGCCAGTTGATCGGCGAGGCCGACGGCTGGATTTCCGCTGCCGTGCACGCCCCGACCTCGGGCACCGTGGTCGACGTCGCCATGCACGTCCAGCCGCACCCGTCGGGCCTCGACGCGCTGTGCGTGGTCATCGAACCGGATGGCAAGGATGAATGGATTCCCCGCGAGCCGGTGGATTACAAGGCGCTGACGCCGGAACAGGTGCGCGAGCGCCTGCAACAGGCCGGTGTCGTCGGCCTGGGCGGCGCAGTGTTCCCGACCCACGGCAAGCTGACCGCCTCGAAAACGGTGCCGATGGAAGAAATGGTGATCAACGGTGCCGAATGCGAGCCCTTCATCACCTGCGACGACCTGCTGATGCGCGAACGCGCCGGGGAAGTCGTGCGCGGGATCGGCATCTTCCGCGACCTGCTGCAGCCGAAGCGGGTGCTGATCGGCATCGAGGACAACAAGCCGGAAGCCGCCGCCGCGATGCGCGCCGCCGTACAGGCCGTCGGCGAGACTTTCGAAGTCATTCAGGTGCCGACGCTGTACCCGGCCGGCGGCGCCAAGCAACTGATCCGCGTCCTCACCGGCAAGGAAGTGCCGGCTGCCAAGCGCTCGACCGACCTTGGTGTGCAGTGCTTCAACGTTGCCACCGCCTACACCGCCTGGCGCGCCATCGCCCACGGCGAACCGGTCGTCTCGCGCCTGGTGACGGTGACCGGCAACGTGCATGAGCCGCGCAACTACGAGGTGCTGATCGGCACACCGATGGACGAGTTGCTCAAGCTCGCCACGCCACACCCGGATACCGACGGCATCGTGATGGGCGGCCCGATGATGGGCTTCCTCGTCCCCGACCCCAAGGTGCCGGTGGTCAAGGCGACCAACTGCCTGATCGCCCACTCCGACCGCCTGTTCCCGCCCAAGGCGCCGGAAATGCCCTGCATCCGCTGCGGCGCCTGCGCCCAGGCCTGCCCGCATGAACTGCAGCCGTTCGAGATGTACTGGTTCTCGCGCGCCAAGAATTTCGGCAAGACGCAGGAATACCACATCTTCGATTGCATCGAATGCGGTTGCTGCTCCTTCGTCTGCCCGTCGCGCATCCCGCTGGTCCAGTATTTCCGCTTCGCAAAGAGTGAAATCTGGGCGCGCGAACGCGAAAAGAATGCCGCCGACCAGGCCAAGGAACGCTTCGAGTTCAAGCAGCTCCGCGAAGAACGCGAGAAGGCCGAGAAGGCAGAAAAGCTGGCCAAGGCTGCTGCCGCCCAGGCGGCCAAGAAGGCTGCCGAGGCTGCTGCCGCAGCGGCAAGCGGCGACACACCCGCCGAAGCACCGGGTCCGGCCAGTGCCGACACGGCCGCCACGCCTGCTGCGCCATCGGCTGCCGATGCCGAGAAGGCTGCCAAGCTGGCCACCATCCAGGCCGCGATGGAACGCGCCAAGGCCCAGCGCGAAGCCGCCCAACCGAAGAATACCGAGCAACTGACACCGGAACAGCAGCGTGCTGCCGACGAGATCGAAGCCCGCCGCGTCGCTGCCAAGCTGGTCGAGCCCGTAGCATCGGCCAATCCGGCCAACGAGAAAGCCGAGTAATGTTCGCCCCCGCTCCCTTCCTCCTCAAGGACACCAGCGTCAGCCAGGTCATGACCCAGGTCTGTATCGCCCTGGTGCCCGGCATTGCCGCCTACGCCTGGCTGGTCGGCCCGGCCATCCTGGTCCAGCTGGTCATCGCCACGCTGGCTGCACTGCTGGCCGAAACGGCCATGCTACGCATCCAGAAAAAGCCGTTGACCATCTTCCTGTCCGACGGCTCGGCCGTTGTCACTGCCTGGCTGATCGCCCTGACCTTCCCGCCGCTCGCCCCGTGGTGGCTGGTCGTGATCGGTACCCTGTTCGCCATTGTCGTCGCCAAGCATCTTTATGGCGGCCTCGGCCAGAACCCCTTCAATCCGGCAATGGTCGCCTTTGCCGTGTGCATCGTCTCCTTCCCGGCACTGATGTCGCAATGGCCAAGTGTCGGCCTGCAACTGCCGCTGCTCGACCAGATCAATGTCATTCTCGGCCTGGCGCCGCGGGTCGATGCGCTGTCCAGTGCCACGCCGCTCGATGCCATGAAAACAGCGCTCAAGCTGGGCGAGGGCACGCAGGATGTGCCTGCCCTGCTGGCCAACCAGGATATTTACGGCAATTTTGCCGGGCGCGGCTGGGAATGGGTGGCCATCGGCTACCTGCTCGGTGGCCTGTGGATGTGGCAACGCAAGCTGATCACCTGGCATGTCCCGGTTTCCTTCATTGGCGCCATGACCTTGCTTTCCGGTGGCCTGTGGCTGGTCAACCCGGCGCAATACGCCAGCCCGCTGTTCCACCTGCTCTCCGGCGGCGCCATGCTCGGCGCCTTCTTCATCGCCACCGATCCGGTTTCCGGCTGCACCACGCCGCGCGGCAAGCTGATCTTCGGGGCCGGTGCCGGCCTGCTCGCCTACATCATCCGTGTTTTCGGCGGCTACCCGGATGGCGTCGCCTTCGCCGTGCTGCTGATGAACCTGTGCGCCCCGGTCATCGACCTGCTCACCCAGCCCCGCATCTTCGGCATGAAGAATGCCGGCAAGGGAGACAAGGCATGAGTACGGCCAAGGAATTCACCGCACCGGGCATGGCCGTCCGTACGGCCGGCATCCTGTTCATCTTCGTCATCATCTTCACCGGCCTGCTCTCCGCCGCCTACCTGTGGACCAAACCGGCCATCGAAGCCTCGGCCGCCGAGGAGAAGATGAAACTGGTCGACGAGGTGCTGCCGCGGAGCGAATACGACAACAATCTGCTGACCGATACCGTCACCCTGCCGATTACGCCCGAACTCGGCCTGGCCGACCCGACCACGCTCTACCGCGCGCGCAAGGCCGGTCAGCCAGTCGCTCTGGTTTTCGAATCGGTTGCACCGGATGGCTATGCCGGCAAGATCCGCCTGATCGTCGCCGTCCGCGCCAATGGCGAGGTGGCCGGTGTGCGCGTCACCCAGCACAAGGAAACCCCGGGCCTCGGCGATTACGTCGAGGTGAAGAAGGACAAGAACAAGGCCCGCCCGTGGATCACCCAATTCACCGGCCTGTCGCTCGCCCAGGTCAGCGACCGGGAGTGGAAGGTCAAGAAGGATGGCGGCCGTTTCGATTACTACGCCGGCGCTACCGTCACACCGCGTGCCGTGACCAAGGCGGTCTTGAAGGCAGTGCAATGGGCCGATGCCCATCGTGAGCGGCTGTTCGCCGAAGGAGTTGCCCAATGATCACCCGCGAAGAATTCCGCAGCATCGCCGGCAACGGTATCTGGAAGCAGAACACCTCGATCGCCCAGATTCTCGGCCTTTGCCCCCTGCTGGCGGTGACCACCAACGCGGTCAACGGCATCATGCTGTCACTGGCGACTATCCTGGTCATGGCGCTGTCCAACGTCGCGGTTGCCTCGCTGCGCAACCTGATTCCGCATGAAATCCGCATCCCGGTCTTCATCCTGATCGTTGCCGCGCTGGTTACCGTGGTCGACCTGCTGTTCAACGCCAACCTGCATGAACTGTATCTGGTGCTCGGCATCTTCATTCCGTTGATCGTCACCAACTGCATCGTGCTCGCCCGGGTCGAAGCTTTCGCCGCCAAGAATCCGCCGCTGCAGTCGACGCTGGATGGGGTGTTCATGGGCGTCGGCATGCTGTGGACGCTGGCCCTGCTCGGCGGCATGCGCGAACTGCTCGGCAGCGGTACCCTGTTCGGCGGCATCGACATGGTTTTCCCCAGCCTGCAGCCGATCCAGTTGCTGCCGGAAAGCTATCCCGGCTTCCTGCTCGCCCTACTGCCGCCCGGCGCCTTCATCCTGCTTGGCTGCATGATCGCCTGGAAGAACTGGATGGATGCCAGGGCCGCCGAGCGCGCCAAACTGAAGCCGCCGGCCCCGGTCGCTGCCGCCGGTTGCCACTGATTGCCAGGCCCTGCGGGGCCTGAATTTTTCCCATGCGCATCGACGCCCTCCGCCAAGCTCTTTACGCCACCGGCGCCAAGGATTGCCACATCGACCGCGTGCTGCGCGCCTGGACCCAGGCCAAGGCGCTGGAGAGCGGGCCGCGCCACCAGCCCGCCGCCGACTTCCTGCCGCTACCCCTGCGCAATGCCCTGCCCCGACTCGCCGCCGAACTGGCCGGGCTGGCCCGCATTCGTTCGGAGCATGAAGGCGAGGACGGCTCCCGCCTGCTGGTCGAACTGGCTGACGGCCAACTGGTCGAGAGCGTGCTGCTGCCGCGCGACGGTCTGTGCATCTCGACCCAGGTTGGCTGCGCCGTCGGTTGCACCTTCTGCATGACCGGCCGCGACGGCCTGCTGCGCCAGGTCGATAGCGGCGAGATGGTCGCCCAGGTGGCGCTCGCCCGGCAGCGGCGCACGGTCAGCCGCGTCGTGTTCATGGGCATGGGCGAGCCGTCGCACAACATGGACAATGTGCTGGAAGCCATCGATACGCTGGGCACCTATGGCGGCATCGGGCACAAGAACCTGGTCTTTTCGACGGTCGGCGACTACCGTGTTTTCGAACGCCTGCCGCAGCAGCGGGTGCGTCCGGCCCTGGCCATTTCACTGCACACCACCCGTCCGGAACTGCGCGCCGAACTGCTGCCCAAGGCCGCACCCATCCCGCCGGCAGAACTGGTCGAACTGGCTGAAGCCTACGCCCGGACGACCGGTTACCCGATCCAGTACCAATGGACGCTGATCGACGGCATCAACGACAGCGAAGCGGAAATGGATGGCATCGTCCACCTGCTCAGCGGCAAGTACGCGCTGATGAACCTGATTCCCTACAACACCACGGCGGCGCTCGATTACCGGCGGCCGGCAGTGGAAAAAGTGACAGCCCTGACGCGCTATCTGCACGCCCGCGGCATCCGCACCACGGTGCGCAACTCGGCTGGACAGGATGTCGATGGCGGCTGCGGCCAGTTGCGCGCCCGCAACCTGGAGCGAACCGGCAGCCGTCCGCAAAAAATCACCCTGCACGCAGCAGGTGAAAACGGCTCAGCGGGCTGAGTCAGCCAGAATCACGCGGTTCTTGCCGGTCTGCTTGGCCCGGTAGCAGGCCTCATCGGCCCGGCGGATCAAGGAAGTCTCGTCATCCCCCGGATGACACACCGAGATACCGATACTCACCGTGCAGAGAATCGTCTCGCCGCTGGGCGCCAGCGTCTTGACCGCTGCGAACAGGGTGCGCAGGCGTTCGGCAATCGTCATCGCAGCCAGGCCATCGGTTTCCGGCAGCACGACGACGAATTCTTCGCCGCCATAGCGGAAGGCGAAGTCGGAACGACGCAGGCATTGCCGTATCGACAGCGCCAGATTCTGCAACACCCGATCACCGCCCAGATGTCCATGCTTGTCATTCACTGCCTTGAAGTTGTCGCAATCCAGCACGAACAGGGAGAGCGGGTGCAGATAGCGCCGGGTGCGCTCAATCTCGGCTGGCAACTGCTCGTGCAGATGACGCGAGTTGTACAGGCCGGTCAGTGAATCGGTCTCGCTCAGCGAGCGGTAGCGCTCTTCGCTGTCGCGCAACGCCTCTTCGGCTCGCCGACGCTCGGTAACGTCCTGAAACGTCTCGATGGCGCCGATCACTTCCCCGGCGGCGTTGCGCAACGGTGCAGCGGTGAAGTAAAGCCAGCGGCCACTTTCACCGACGGTCGGGAAAAAATCCTCGGCCTCGTAGGCACCGGCAATCAACAGGGAGTGCCGGTAGCGACCGTGATAGAGGCGGTCGACCTCCTTCTCGCTGACGTTGTTGACGATCAAGTCAGCCAGCATGGGGCGCTGGCTGCGGTAAAAGCTCTGCCAGTGTTCGCTGGTGCCGATCACGTTTGCCGCCAGCGTGCCGGTCAAGGCTTCGCAGGCCCGGTTCCAGTGCGAAACCTGGTGCCGGGCGTCGATCACCATGGTCGGCACCGAGGAGCCTTCGACGATCTGGGCCAGATAGGCCTCCTTTTCACGCAGCGCTGCCTCGGCCCGTCGCCGCTCGGTGATGTCCTGCAGTGTCTCGATGGCACCGATGACCTCGCCTTCAGCATTGCGCAAGGCCGCTGCCGTGAAGAACAGCCAGCGCCCGCCCTCGCCGAAGGCGGGAAAGAAGTCTTCCGCCTCGTAGGCATCGTCGATCAACAGCGAACGTGAAAACTTGCCGTGGTAGTAGAGATCGATACCCGATTCGAGCACGCCGTCGACCACCAAGTCGGCCATGATGGGGCGCGCCGTGTCGTAGAAGGCGCGCCATTGCTCGGAGCGGCCGATCATTTCCGCAGCCGGCACCCCGGTCAATACGGAACAGGCCCGGTTCCAGTGGGTGACGCGATGCTGCGCATCGATCACGATGGTCGCCACCGGGTTGCCCTCGACCAACTGGCTCAAGGCAATGCCGTGGTTTTCGCCAGCATGCTGCATGCCGAAACCGCCCTCTCTGTCAGGTAGAATTTGTTTCCCAGAATATGGCGCAAGCAGCCGCAAATAACAACGATCACCCAACCCGTCCTGTGAAAAAGTCCCAAATCGAGCAATTCTTTACCCGCTTGCGCGATGCAAATCCGGCACCGACAACCGAATTGCACTACGCGACGCCCTTCCAGTTGCTGATTGCCGTCATCCTCTCGGCACAGGCGACGGACGTCGGCGTCAACAAGGCGACCGCCCGGCTGTTCCCGGCCGCCCCGACGCCGGAAACGATGCTGGCCCTGGGTGAAGAAGGGCTGACCGAATACATCAAGACCATCGGGCTGTTTCGTACCAAGGCGAAGAATGTCATCGCCACCTGCCGGATGCTGATCGAACTGCATGGCGGGGACGTACCCGCCGAGCGCAAGGCCCTCGAAGCTCTCCCCGGTGTCGGCCGCAAGACTGCCAACGTGGTGCTCAACACCGCCTTCGGTCAGCCGACCATCGCCGTCGACACGCATATCTTCCGCCTTGGCAACCGGACCGGACTGGCTCCGGGCAAGACGGTGGACGATGTCGAGCAGAAGCTGCTCCGTGTCACGCCCGCGGAATTCAAGAAAGATGCCCACCACTGGCTGATCCTGCACGGCCGCTATGTGTGCAAGGCGCGCAAGCCGGAATGTGCCCGCTGCATCGTCGCCGATCTCTGTTCATTCAAGGGCAAGACGCTGTGAAGGCGGCGACCAGCCTGGTCACGGGCGTACGGCCGGCGCCCGACCTGGCGGAAGAAGCCGTTGACAATGCCCTCGACAAGGCCGGGTTGGACAGGGCCAGCCAGGTCCTGCTCTTCCTCAGCCACGACTTCGCCCGACAGCCGCAACCGGCAGTCATTGCAGCGGCACGGGCAGCCGGTTGCCTGTCCGTTGCCGGTTGCACAGCCAACGGCCTGTTCACGGAGGGCGGCTGGCAACTGGATCAATCGGCCGCTGCCGCGCTGGTTATCGCGTCACCGGACAACTCAGCCGTGCCGCAAGCGCCCCTGCTCTCGTTCTCGTCGCATACACGCCTGCCCTTCGACTGGCAGGCGGACAAAGCGCGTGCCGGTTTTCTCGATTCTGACGGCGCAGCCTGGATGCATGGCCGGGTGGCCGAGAACGGCAAAGCCGAACTGCGCCTGAGCAGTGGCAAGGTCGCCCTGGCTCTGGCGAACGGATTGCGCCCGCTGGGCAACCCCGTTCCCATCGATCAGTGCCGGGGCTACGAACTCGGCCGGGCAGGCGGGCACTCGGCCATCGACAGCCTGCGCCGCGCCCTGCCGCCGGAACTGCGCCAGAATCCGCCGCTCAACCAGATCGCCCTGCTCCGTCACCCCGATGAACCAGGCATCGCCATCCTGTCGGTCAATGGCGATGGGTCGCTGACCCTGGCCGACAACCTGGAAGACGACACCGCGATAACCTGGGCCATTCGCCAGCCGCTGGCAGCCGAGCAGCAGATGCGCGCCTCGCTGACGGCCCTCGCCGCCAGCCATCGGCAGCCGGCTTTCGCCCTGATGTTTTCCTGCATCGGTCGCGGCCCACTGTTCTATGGCAGCGACGACCGCGATCTGCTGGCCTTTCGCGAAGCCTTCCCGGAAACGCCCTTGCTCGGCGCCTATGGAACCAGCCAGATTTTTCCGCATGCCGGCAAGAACCGTCTGTATCACAATGCCGCCCTGACCCTGCTCTTCGAAAGCTCCCATGTTTAATCCATCCCGCGAACAGGTCCGCCGTTTCTTCTGCGATGCCTGGAAGAAACACCTCGACCGGCTGCCGCTGGTCGGCGCTGAAGTGACGGCTGCCGATATCGCCCAGCGCCATCCCGAATATCACGCCCTGCTGGCCGATGCGGATGCCGCAGTGAACAAGGATTGGGTGCCGGAAGGCGGTGAAATGAACCCCTTCCTGCACCTCTCGCTGCACCTCGCCATCCACGAGCAGGTCAGCATCGACCAGCCGCCCGGTATTCGCCTGGCTTTCGAGCAATTGCGGGCGCGCATGGACCCGCACGCCGCCGAGCATGTGCTGCTCGAATGCCTGGGCGAGACGATCTGGCAAGCCCAGCGCAATGGCCAGGCGATGGATGCGGCGGCCTATGTCGACGCCGTGCGCCGCAAGGCAAGCCTGCTGTAGCGGACTGACGGCTCGGCTTTAGGCGTCGTCCGACGGCGGGGCGACCTTGATCACCTCTTCCAGCGAGGTCAGGCCCTGCGCCACCTTCAGCGCGCCGGAAATGCGCAGCGGCCGCATGCCCTCGCGGAACCCCTGTTCGCGGAGCTTGGGAATATCGGTAAGCGGCTTGATCTGCTTGCGGATCTCGGGCGAATTCATCAGCACCTCGTAGATACCGACCCGCCCGGAGTAGCCGGTCATCCGGCATTCCAGGCAGCCCACCGGTTGCCACAACTGGGCCGGCTCGGCCGATTTCCAGGGCGCCACCAGGGCCCGCCAGGCGGCGCGCTGGTCCTCGGTGATCGGGCTGGCTTTCTTGCAATGCGGGCACAGCGTGCGGATCAGGCGCTGGGCCATGACGCCGAGCAGGGTCGAGTTGATCAGATAGGCCGGTACGCCGAGATCGAGCATGCGGGTGATGGCCGACGGCGCGTCGTTGGTGTGCAGGGTGGACAGCACCAGATGGCCCGTCAAGGCCGCCTGGATGGCCATCTCGGCCGTTTCCAGATCGCGGATTTCGCCGATCATCACGATGTCCGGGTCCTGCCGCATCAGGGCGCGCACGCCATCGGCGAAACCGAGATCGATGCTGTGCTGGACCTGCATCTGGTTGAACGAGGACTCGACCATTTCGATCGGGTCCTCAATGGTGCACACGTTCACTTCCGGCGTCGCCAACTGCTTCAGTGTCGTGTACAGCGTCGTCGTCTTGCCGGAACCGGTGGGGCCGGTGACCAGGATGATGCCGTTCGGCGAGGCGGTCATCTGCTTCCAGCGCAGCTGGTCGTCGTCGGAAAAGCCGAGCGAGCGAAAATCGCGGACCAGCACTTCCGGATCGAAAATGCGCATGACCAGCTTTTCGCCGAAGGCGGTCGGCAAGGTCGACAAACGAAGCTCTACCTCCTGTCCGGCCGGCGTCCTGGTCTTGACCCGGCCGTCCTGCGGCCGCCGCTTCTCGATGACGTCCATCCGTCCGAGCAGTTTGATGCGGCTGGTCATGGCGTTCATCACCGCCATCGGAATCTGGTACACCTGATGCAGCACGCCGTCGATGCGGAAGCGCACGATGCCGAGGTCGCGCCGGGGTTCGATATGGATGTCCGATGCCCGCTGCTCGAAGGCGTACTGCCACAGCCAATCAACGATATGGACGATGTGCTGGTCGTTGGCATCGAAGGTCCGGTTGGCCTTGCCCAGTTCGACCAGTTGCTCGAAACTCGACAGGCCGCTCGTCACCTCGCCGCGCGCCGCAGCCTTCTTGACCGATTTGGCCAGGTTGAAGAACTCGACCAGGTAGCGGCCGATGTCGTCCGGGTTGGCCATCACCCGGCGAATGTCCTTGCGCAGGATGTGCTGCAGTTCGGCCACCCACTCGCGAACGAAGGGTTCGGCCGTGGCAATCACCACCTCGCGCGTCGTGACCTGCACCGGCAGAATGCCGAAGCGGGCCGCGTAAGCGCTCGACATCACTTCTGCGACACCGGTGAAGTCGATTTTCAGGGGGTCGATGTGCAGGTAATCGAGGCCGGTACGGCCGGCCAGCCATTCCGTCAGGTTCTCGAGATTGAGCATGCGAACCGGCGGCTTGGCGCTTCGCCATTTCTGATCGGCAATCACGATCAGCGGATGGATCTTGCCCCCATGCAGGCGCCGCTCGCTCTTCAGGGCATCGGCCGTGTCGCGGTCAACCAGCTTGTCCTCGACCATCCAGTCGAGCACCTCGGCGAGGGTCAGGCGGTGTTCGCCCACATTCCTGTCATTCATGCGCGGCAATATAGCACGCAGGCTGGAAGCTCACCCAGCCGGCAACGACTGCTCCTACCCGTTGCGACGCCCGGCCTGAGGCTGCCGCAAAGGGCGCAGCAAATCGGACAAACCGTTGTGGTCGATTTCCTGCATCAGGGCCAGCAAGCGACCAATCTCGCCGGGCGGAAAGCCCTCCCGGGCGAACCAGTTCAGGTAGTTGCCCGGCAAGTCGGCGATCAACCGCCCCTTGTACTTGCCGAAAGGCATGGTGCGCGTGACCAGTAATTGAAGATCCTCGGGCTGCATGCTCAATGCCCCTTGCGCCACAGCGGGTAAAGTCCGATCAGCCCGACGATGGGGCCGGGCAGCAACAGCCAGGCAATCGACGCACCCCATTGTCCGATCCAGGCGGTGCCCAGCTGGATCGACAGCATGGTGATGGCAAAGCCGATCGAGTTCTGGAAAGCCAGGGCGCTGCCGACAATTTCCGGCGTGCAGGCCTTGGCCGACATGGCCGAGAAATGCGGCGAATCCGCCACCACGGTAGCCCCCCAGAGGAGGAGCAAGAGCAGTTTGACCCAGCCCGGCGCATCGACCAGCAAGGGAAACAGCGCGCAGCATATCGCCGAGAGGGCCAGCGCCGTGGCCGCCACCCGGGCACTGCCGACACGCAGGCTGCACCAACCACCAATCAGGCAGCCCAGCGCGCCAATAGCGATAATGGCAAAGGCCAGCCCGGACAAGGAGCCACTTCCGGGAAGCGCCAGGCCACTGACGATGATCAGGGCTGGAGTGAGCGTCCAGAAGGCATACAACTCCCATTGATGGCCAAAATAGCCGAGGGCGGATGCCCGGAATTCACGGACTGAGAAGGCATAGACGACGCGCCCCAACCTGAGCGGCGGCGTGCCGTGCCGGCGTTTCAGGTGCGGACCGTCACCCAGCCGGAAGATCATCATGGCTGCCAGCAGTGCCAGGCCGGATGACACCATGATCGTCGCCTGCCACGGCCAAGCCCCGCCTGCCAGGCGAATGCCATGCGGCAAGGCGGTACCCAGCGTCAGCATCCCGACCAGCTGGGCCAGGGCGGTTCCGGCGCGCTCAGGCACCCAGCTGACGACCAGCTTCATACCCAGCGGATAGACCCCGGCCAGACAGAGGCCAACGGCAAAGCGCAGAGGCACGGCGGAGGCCATGCCATCGGCCAATCCGGCAAAAGCGGCATTGCAGACAGCACCGAGCAGCGCACACATGGCAAAAATCCGGCTGGCCGGAAAGCGGTCGGCGAGGCCGGAAATGGCAAAACCCAGGGTGCCCAGAATGAACCCGAACTGCACTGCATTGGTCAGCGTTCCGATATCTGCCGGGGTGATACCCCAACTGCGGATCAGATCATCGGCCGCACTATTGGCCGAGAACCACAGCGAGGTGCCGAAGAGCTGGGCGAGGACGATGACGGGAACGGGATTCTGCATGGCAAGTGGCAACAATAATCAGCCGCAAGCATAGCGCGTCCGACACGCAATTCATCACGGCCGGCCAAGGCTGGGTTCGATAGAATCCCCCATCCCTCGAACACCTGCCACCATGCGCCCAATTGCTCCCCCCGATTATCTGGCCGGCTACCCGGCTCATCTCGCCGACTCGGTGCGAGAAACCATCGCTTGCGGAAAACTGGGTGGCATCCTGCTCAAGACCTACCCACAGCCACACGATGTCCGCACCGACCGGTCGCTCTACGACTATGTACAGGCAATCCGCAACCGCTACCTGAAAAATAGCGCACCGCTCAGCAAGGTCGCCTACGACAGCAAGCTACAGCTCTTGCACAAGGCCTTGGGTACGCACAGCACCGTTCCGCGCGTTCAGGGTGGCAAGCTGAAGGCCAAGCGCGAGATTCGCATCGCCGGAATTTTTCGTGACATGCCGGATGCCTTCCTGCGCATGATCGTCGTGCACGAGCTGGCACACCTCAAGGAGTCGGAGCACAACAAGGCCTTCTACCAGTTGTGTCAGCATATGGAAGCACAGTACTTCCAGCTTGAGTTCGACCTGCGCGCCTATCTCACCTACCTGGATGCGGGCGGGGAGCCGCTCTGGCCCAGCACGACAAGCCCCACGCCAGGTGCAGACGGATAGCTGTCGCCCGGGGCTGGAAAGTTTGTTTTCATCTGCTACCTTGAAGAACAGGAACCGCCGAATACGCCGGCAAGCTGTTTTCCCGAGGATCACAGAATGGCCAAGACATCCTATCCGCTCGCTTCGGTCTACGGTCTGCTCGAACCCGGCCCGGTCGTTCTGCTGACCACTCTGCGCAATGAGCAACCCAATGTGATGCCCCTGTCCTGGCACACCATGCTCGAGTTCGAGCCCCCGCTCATCGGTTGCGTGGTGAGCAACCGAAATTACTCTTATCAGAACCTGATTGATGGCAGGGAGTGCGTCATCAATATCCCCGCTATCGATATTGCCGACAAGGTGGTTGGCTGTGGTAACTGCTCTGGTGCATCGGAAAACAAGTTTCAGCGTTTCTCGCTGACGCCGCAGCTCTCCGAAGTTGTCAGCCCGCCGGGTATTGCTGAATGTTTCGCCAATCTCGAATGTCGGCTGGTCGACGACAGCATGGTGCCGACCTATGGTCTCTTCGTCCTGGAAGTAGTGGCCGCCCGATGCGAGGAGAACGCCAGCACGGCCCAAACCCTGCATCATCAGGGGTGGGGGCAGTTCATGGTTGCCGGCCAGCGCATCCGCCTGACATCAGCGATGCGATGAGACGCCCCCGGAAAAATGAAAAACCCAAGCGGCAGGCCGACGCCCATCACTTGGGTTTTTTGAACTAAAGGGTAGGGCTTATTTTGCGGACAACGCCATCATCAGATCGTTGATGCGTTTGACGAACCCGGCCGGGTCATCCAGTTGCCCACCTTCAGCCAGGGTTGCCTGCTCGAACAGCAAGGCAGCCCAGTCGTCGAAACGCGTTTCTTCGTACTTCAGGCGCATCACCGCCGGGTGCTGCGGGTTGATCTCGAGAATCGGCTTCACATCCGGTGCTTTCTGTCCAGCCGCTTTCAACAGGCGTGCCAGGTTGCCGGAGGGATCATGCTGGTCGGAAACGAGACAGGAAGGCGAATCGGTCAGACGGTAAGTGACGCGCACATCCTTCACCTTGTCACCGAGAGCGCCCTTCACCTTTTCCAGCAGTTCCTTGTATTCATCGGCAGCCTTCTCGGCTTCCTGCTTTTCTGCCTCGTCTTCCAGCTTGCCGAGATCCAGACCACCCTTGGCCACGGACTGCAACTGCTTGCCTTCGAACTCGGTCAAGTGACCCACCACCCACTCATCGACGCGGTCGGAAAGCAGCAGAACCTCGATACCCTTCTTCTTGAAAATCTCCAGATGCGGGCTGTTCTTTGCTGCATTGAAAGTATCGGCGGTAACGTAGTAAATCTTTTCCTGGCCTTCCTTCATGCGTCCGATGTAGTCGGCCAGTGAAACGACCTGTTTGTCGCCATCGCCATGGGTGGAAGCAAAGCGCAGCAGGCTGGCGATCTTGTCCTTGTTCGCGTGATCCTCGCCAACTCCTTCCTTGAGAACGGCACCGAAGGCCTCCCAGAATTTGGCGTACTTCTCCTTGTCGGCAGCGTCGTCACTGTTGGCCAGGCCCTCCAGCATGGCCAACACCTTACGCGCGCAACCACTGCGGATATTGTCGATATCCTTGCTCTGCTGCAAAATCTCGCGCGACACGTTGAGCGGCAGATCAGCCGAATCGACCACCCCGCGCACAAAGCGCAGATACAGCGGCATCAGTTGCTCGGCATCATCCATGATGAAGACTCGGCGCACATAGAGCTTAATGCCGTGACGGGCATTGCGATCCCACATATCGAACGGTGCGCGGGCCGGGATGTAGAGCAGTTGCGTATATTCCTGCTTGCCTTCGACGCGGGCATGCGTCCAGCACAGCGGATCTTCGAAATCGTGCGCGACATGCTTGTAGAATTCGGTGTATTGCTCGTCAGTAATGTCCGCCTTGCTGCGCACCCATAGCGCGTTGGCCTGGTTGACCGTTTCATCTTCATCGGTCTCGACCTGCGCCCCGTCCTTCCACTCCTCCTTCTTCATCACGATGGGCAAGGTGATGTGGTCAGAGTACTTGCGAATGATCGACTTCAGCTTCCAGCCATTCAGGAAGTCATCCTCACCATCGCGCAGATGCAGGACAACGTCCGTTCCACGCCCGGTCTTGTCGACCATCTCGACCGTATAGTCACCCTCGCCGGCCGATTCCCATTTCACGGCCTGGCCGGCTTCGATGCCGGCGCGACGGGAAATCACCGTCACTCTATCGGCGACGATGAAGGAAGAGTAGAAACCGACGCCGAATTGCCCGATCAGATGGGCATCCTTGGCTTGATCGCCGGTCAATGCGGAAAAAAATTCCTTGGTGCCGGACTTCGCAATCGTGCCGAGATGGGCGATGGCCTCATCGCGCGACAAACCGATGCCATTATCGGAAATGGTAATTGTGCGTGCCGCCTTGTCGAAGCTGATGCGAATTCTGAGTTCGGAATCATCACCGTACAGTGCCGCATTATTCAGCGCTTCGAAACGCAGCTTATCGCAGGCATCTGAGGCATTCGACACCAATTCGCGCAGGAAGATTTCCTTGTTGCTGTACAAGGAGTGAATCATCAGATGCAGCAGTTGCTTGACTTCAGTCTGGAAGCCAAGGGTCTCGCGGTTAGCAGTGGCGGACTCGGACATGCGTGAAACTCCCATTCGAGATAACGATAAAAGGTGAGTTTCAAGATGGGGCCAGATAAGACGCTTTCAAGCCCTGCTACACAAGGGGTTTGTAGAAATTTTCGCCTAAAGTAAAAACCCCCTGCCGGTATTCCGGAGGGGGTTTTTAAATGGGGGTCTGGCGTTGACCTACTTTCGCGAGCGGAAGCTCACTATCATTGGCGCGATGCTGTTTCACGGTCCTGTTCGGGATGGGAAGGGGTGGTACCAGCAGGCTATTGACGCCAGACGTAACT
>JAEUOE010000143.1 GCA_016790885.1 Dechloromonas sp.
CATCGTTGAATCCCGGCAGGGCCATGACCCAGTCGCGCAGGTCGACGAAATTGACCTTGAGCGGGTCTTTATCGGGGTAGGTGTCAGTCAGTTCGATGGCGATGTCGTTGATATCGGTCCATTTCATTTGCGGTGGCCCTCTTTCGCCATGTTGATGCTGTATTTGGGAATTTCGACGGTGAGCGGCGTGGCGCCGACAAGAGCCTGACAACCCAGGCGGGAGTTCGGCTCCAGGCCCCAGGCCTTGTCGAGCAGATCCTCTTCGGTATCCTCGGCTGGCTCCAGTGAGTTGAAACCTTCCCGCACGATGACATGGCAAGTCGTACAGGCGCAGGACATTTCGCAGGCGTGGTCGAGTTCGATGTCGTTGGCCAACAGGTTCTCGCAGATGGATTTGCCCTCTTCTGCCTCGATCACGGCCCCTTCCGGGCACAGTTCGACGTGTGGTAATACGATCAATTGCGTCATGCCTGCTCTCCCTCTTCTCCAACCTTGATGTCATCGACCTTGCGCCCGGAAAGCACTTTCTTGATGCTCTGGTCCATGCGGCGGTGAGCGAAGGTCTGTGTTTCGTAGCCCAGATCATCCATTGCGATATTGATCAGGCGGCGATTGTCACCAGCCATGGTCTCGGCCAGTTTGGCGATGGTGGACTTGATCTTGGCGATTTCGTCTTCGTTCAGCAGATGTGCATCCTCGGCAAGAGCCGCCTCGGTTGCTTCGATCATGCGCTGCGCTTCGACCTGCGCTTCCTTCAGCGCGCGAGCCATCGCATCGTCCTTGGCATGCTCCATCGATTCTTTCAGCATGCCGGCGATTTCGTCGTCGGACAGGCCATAGGAAGGCTTGACGGTAATGCTCGACTCGACACCGGTCGTTTGCTCACGGGCGGTAACCGACAACAGGCCATCGGCATCGACCTGGAAGGTCACGCGGATGCGCGCCGCGCCAGCCACCATCGGTGGAATGCCGCGCAGTTCAAAACGGGCCAGGGAGCGGCAGTCGGCAATCATTTCGCGTTCACCCTGCACAACGTGGATGGCCATCGCCGTCTGGCCATCCTTGAAAGTGGTGAATTCCTGGGCGCGGGCCGTTGGAATGGTCGAATTGCGCGGAATCACCTTCTCGGTCAAGCCACCCATGGTTTCCAGGCCGAGCGATAGCGGGATCACGTCGAGCAAGAGCCAGTCATCCTTGCCGGTCTTGTTGCCGGCCAGCAGGTTGGCCTGGGTTGCCGCACCGAGCGCCACGACCTTGTCCGGGTCGAGATTGGTCAGCGGCTCCTGGCGGAAGAAATCGCCTACCGCCTTCTGTACCTGCGGCATGCGGGTGGCGCCCCCCACCATGACCACGCCCTTGACCTCGTCGGCACGCAGCCCGGCATCGCGCAAGGCTTTCTTGACCGGCTGCAGGGTCTTGGAAATCAAGGTCTGGGTGATTGCCGCAAAGGTGGCCACATCGAGTTTTACATCCACCATTTCATCGGTGGCCAGGTGCAAGGAAATAGGGGCTTCCGGATTGTGGGTCAGAAACTCCTTGGCTTCCCGGCAGCGCATCATCAAACGCCGGGAATCCTCCGGCGAGAGCGGTTGCAGCTTGGCCTGCTCGATAACCCAGCAGTAGATCCGGTGATCGAAATCGTCACCGCCCAGGGCCGAATCGCCACCGGTCGCCATGACTTCGAAAACACCTTTGGTCAGTTTCAGGATGGAGATGTCGAAGGTGCCGCCACCCAGGTCGTAAACGGCGTAGACACCCTCGGCAGCATTATCGAGGCCGTAGGCAATAGCCGCTGCGGTCGGCTCGTTGAGCAGACGCAAGACGTTGAGGCCGGCCAGGCGGGCAGCATCCTTGGTGGCCTGGCGTTGGGCATCGTCGAAATAGGCCGGCACGGTGATCACGGCGCCCACCAGATCACCGCCGAGCGCCGCTTCGGCGCGGGCTTTCAAGGCTTTCAGAATTTCGGCCGAGGTTTCGACCGGGCTCTTGATGCCGGCATGGGTCTTCAGCTTGACCATGCCCGGTGCTTCGACGAAGTCGTAGGGCATCGATTCGATGTGGGCGATGTCCTTGGTGCCCCGACCCATGAAACGCTTAACCGACACGATCGTATTCTTGGGATCGACCGCCTGGTTCTTCTGGGCGTCGTAGCCCACTTCGGTCGTTCCGTCGGCGTGGTAACGCACTACGGAAGGCAGCAAGGGGCGACCCTGATCGTCGTTCAGGCAGACGGCGATACCGCTGCGTACGGTGGCGACCAGCGAATTGGTCGTGCCGAGGTCGATACCGATGGCGAGCTTGTGCTCGTGCGGAGCCGCCGATTCACCGGGTTCGGCAATTTGAAACAAAGCCATTTTTATTCTTCCAGCGACGCCAGCGCGTCGTCGATTTCGTGCAAGAGTTTTTCCAGAAACATCAGGCGGCGGACACGATCGGTCGCCAGGGGGAAGTCGCCCGCATCGTCGAGCAACTGACTGAGTTCGTCGTAGCGGCCCTTGATGTCAGCACGCAGGCGATTGTGCAGGTGTTCGAGTTCGTGGTGATCGCCGCCGTTGCGCGCATCCATGACCGCCTCACGCCATTCCATCTGCTCCATGAGGAAGTCGGCCGGCATCGCCGTGTTGCTCTCGGCCTGGATGTCATGCCCGGTCAGGTGCAACAGGTACTTGGCCCGCTCCAGCGGCTTTTTCAGTGTTTGGTAGGCTTCGTTGGCATGCGTTGCCCACTGCATGGACAAACGGCGTTCTGCCTCGCCTGCGTGAGCAAAACGATCCGGATGCACCTGCGCCTGGATGTCGCGATAACGCGAGTCAAGATCGGTCAGGTCAAGCCGGAAGGCCTGCTTCAATCCGAACAGCGTGAAATGATCAGCCTTGAAATCCATCAGACGTTGAAAGACTCGCCACAGCCGCACTGGTCCTTGACGTTCGGATTGTTGAACTTGAAGCCTTCGTTCAAACCTTCGCGAGCGTAATCCAGTTCCATTCCGTCCAGGTAAGGCAGGCTTTTGGCATCGATGATGACCTTGACGCCATTGCTTTCGAACACCTGGTCATCGCCGTTCACCTCGTCGACAAATTCCAGCTTGTACGCCATGCCGGAACAGCCGCTGGTACGCACGCCGAGGCGCAGGCCGATACCCTTGCCGCGCTTGATCAGGAAGTTGGCGACGTGCTTCGCCGCCTTGTCGCTCAAGGTGACTGCCATGCTCATTCTCCGTGCTTCTTCTTGTAATCGGCCACGGCTGCCTTGATGGCATCCTCGGCCAGGATGGAACAATGGATTTTAACCGGCGGCAGCGCCAATTCTTCGGCGATTTCGGTGTTCTTGATCGACAAGGCCTGATCGACCGTCTTGCCCTTGACCCATTCGGTCACCAGCGAAGAGGATGCGATGGCGGATCCGCAACCATAGGTCTTGAACTTGGCATCCTCGATCACGCCAGACTTGTTGACCTTGATCTGCAGCTTCATCACATCACCGCAAGCCGGGGCGCCAACCATGCCGGTGCCGACTCCTTCATCTTCCTTGCCGAAGGAACCGACGTTACGCGGATTCTCATAGTGATCAATGACTTTTACGCTATAGCTCATGTTATTTCTCCTAAATTCAGTTATTGGTGGCCGGTAGTTGACGCTTTAGTGAGCAGCCCACTGCACAGTACTCAGGTCAACGCCATCCTGTACCATTTCCCACAGTGGTGAAAGCTCACGCAGTTTGCCAACTTTCGCATGCAACAATTTGATTGCGTAGTCTATTTCTTCTTCTGTCGTGAAGCGGCCGATGGAAAAACGGATCGAGCTATGGGCCAATTCGTCGTCGCGGCCCAGGGCGCGCAGCACGTACGATGGCTCCAGGCTGGCCGAGGTGCAGGCAGAGCCGGAAGAAACAGCAAGATCCTTGATCGCCATGATCATCGATTCGCCTTCGACATAAGCAAAGCTGATGTTCAGGTTGTGCGCCACGCGATGCGTCAGGTCGCCGTTTACGTAAGTGGCTTCGATATCCTGCAGCCCCTTGAGCAACTTGTCGCGCAAGGCGCCGACGCGCTTGTTTTCCTCGGCCATTTCTTCCTTGGCCAGCCGGAAAGCCTCGCCCATGCCGACAATCTGGTGCGTGGCCAGCGTACCGGAGCGGAAACCGCGCTCGTGACCACCGCCATGCATCTGCGCCTCCAGGCGGATACGCGGCTTGCGACGAACAT
>JAEUOE010000177.1 GCA_016790885.1 Dechloromonas sp.
CAGGTGCCTGCCAACGGCCTGCCGATCATCCTCCTCGCCGACTGCCAGACGGTGGGTGGGTACCCCAAGATCGCCACGGTCATCAGTGCCGACCTGCCGCGCCTTGCCCACTGCCCACCGGGTAGCACGCTCCGCTTCCAGGCGGTCGATCTGGCTGCTGCCCGCCATGCCCTGGCCGAGTTGCGCCAGCGATGGACAGACTGGGCGTGCGGTTTGCAGACCTTCTTGCCACCAGGCAGCCTGGACGAAGCCGCGCTCTACGGTTGCAACCTGATCAGCGGCATGGTGGATGCGGGCGGCTTCCTGCGTGGCACGCCTCCCGATTTGCCGTGGGAGTGCTCATGAGCAAGCGGCGACCCAATCTCAATGCACCGGGGTGAGCGAAAAACGAGTCGGTCAGCAGCAATCATCGTTGAGAAAACAACCAGGAGACAACATGAGCAACAACCAATCGACGTCAGCAGAAGACCTGCGCCGGGTCGGCGGCATGTCCTACCTCAACCCGAGCGCACCCGAGCCATGGGCCAGCTTCGTTGAACAGATCGAACGGGTGAAACCGCATCTCGGTCACCTGTCGAAGTGGATCGAAACCATGAAGCACCCAAAGCGCATCCTGATCGTCGATGTGCCGATCATTCGCGACGACGGTTCGGTGGCGCACTACGAGGGTTATCGCGTTCAGCACTCCCTCTCGCGCGGTCCAGGCAAGGGCGGTGTGCGCTTCCACCCGGCAGTGACGCTCAATGAAGTGATGGCGCTGTCGGGCTGGATGACGATCAAGAATGCCGCGGTCAACCTGCCTTACGGTGGCGCCAAGGGCGGCATTCGCCTTGATCCGCGGGCGCACTCACAGGCCGAACTGCAGCGCATCACGCGGCGCTATACCTCAGAAATTGGCATCATCATCGGACCCGACAAGGACATTCCAGCACCCGACGTCGGCACCAACGAGCAGAGCATGGCTTGGATGATGGACACGTATTCAATGAACGTCGGCGGCACTGCAACCGGGGTCGTCACCGGCAAGCCGATTTCTCTTGGTGGCTCGCTCGGTCGTCATGAAGCGACCGGTCGCGGCGTGTTCATCGCTGCCCGTGAAGCCGGTAAACGGCTCAACCTGCCGGTCGAAGGTGCGCGTGTCGTGGTTCAGGGGTTTGGCAACGTCGGCGGCATTGCGGCGCGTATGTTCCAGGAGCACGGCGCCAAAGTGATCGCCTTACAGGATCATTCGGCGACGCTGGCCAACGAAGCCGGTGTCGACATTCACGCCGCGCTCAAGCACGTGGAGATCAACGGCGGTCTGGCTGGCTTCCCGGGTGCATCGCCGATTTCAGGCGACGATTTCTGGCTGCTCAAATCCGATTTCCTGATTCCGGCCGCCCTTGAGGGCCAGATACTACCCGAGCGGGCAGAGCGGATCAGCACCAAAGTCGTGGTCGAGGGCGCCAACGGCCCGACAACCCCGGCAGCCGACGATATCCTCCAGCAGCGCGGCATTCTGGTCGTGCCCGACGTGCTGGCAAATGCTGGCGGCGTGACGGTGTCGTACTTCGAGTGGGTACAGGATTTCTCTTCGTTCTTCTGGACCGAAGAGGAGATTAATGCCCGCCTCGAGCAGATCATGGTCGGTGCTTTCGATGCGATCTGGAAGCTGGCCGAGGAACGCAATGTGTCGCTACGCACTGCGACCTTCATCATCGCCTGTCAGCGTGTGTTGGCTGCGCGCGAGCAGCGCGGTTTGTATCCTTGATCCGAGGAACCTGGTCATGAACAAAACCATCAATCTCAATGCCGACCTCGGTGAAAGCTTCGGTGCGTGGTCCATGGGGGATGACGAGTCCCTCCTCGACATCGTCGCCAGCGCCAATATTGCCTGCGGCTTTCATGCCGGGGATCCTTTGGTTATGCGGCGGACAGTCGCGGCGGCCAAAAAGCGCGGGGTCAGCATTGGCGCCCACCCGGCGTTCCCCGATCTGCAAGGTTTCGGCCGGCGGCGCATGGACATCCCGGCTACCGAGCTGGAAGCGATGATCATTTACCAGATTGGCGCCCTGCAAGCGATGGCAGCTGCCGAAGGTAGCTGTGTCAGTCACGTCAAGCCGCATGGCGCCCTCAACAACATGGCCTGTGCCGATCCGGCGCTGGCCGACTGCGTTGCCCGTGCCATCCATGCCATCAGCCCGCAACTGATACTGCTGGCCCCGGCCTACTCCCGACTCGCTACAGCCGGCGAAAGCATCGGTCTACCAGTCATTCTTGAGATTTTCGCCGATCGTGCCTATCAGGATGACGGCCAGTTGATGCCACGCAGCCAGCCCGGCGCCATGATCCATGGCACTGACGCCGCACTCGCCCACGTCCTGCGCATGCTCGATGAACAAGCCATCGTCAGCGTCAACGGCAAGCGCCTGCCGACCCGCGTGCAAAGCATTTGCGTTCACGGCGACAATCCGGAGGCGGTTGCCACCGCCAGCGATCTCCGACGCGGCATCGAGGCGGCCGGCTACTCCATTGCGAGCCTCGATCGACTGTAAGGCAGGGGAAAAGCTACAGTTAAGTAGTCATCCTCTGGGTTCGAGATCGTGCTCGAAGCGCGGATTGACTTGGGACTGCCAGGCAACGGTGGCGAAGTGTGTGGCGTGTCGAGCCGGACGCTACTCGATCTGGCGGCTAGCAAGCTGCTGGCGAATGCGGGCCGCTGGAGCGGCGATGGCGTGTTCGGCTGCGGCGTGATTGATCTGGCCATGATGCGACCAGGCCTGCCCTTGCTGCGCCAAGCCATGACCAAGGCGGAAAGCGCTTATGGCCAGGCGATGGCGATGACCCTCCCGAAAGCGCAACTGTGCTCATACATCCGCAGCTTGCGCCGGGTCTTGGGGTAGCTTTCTCCGCCGGCTGTTCTCGTCGGATTCGCTACCCGCCCGCTTTACATCCGCGTCGCGTAATACTCGACCACCCGTTGCAGGTCGAGCGGGAAGGGTGCTGCATCGGCGCCCGGCAGGTGGCTGAGGCGGGCGGTCTGGGTCTCGGCGTCGTAGGCGATCCACTCGGCGCGTTCGAGGGCTGGTTCTTCCAGCGTGGCGCGGACGAGGTCGATCTTCTTGCCGGCCTCGGTCGGGCCGAAGCTGTCGCCGATGCGCAGGCGGATCGACGGGATGGTGACGCGCTTGCCGTTGAGCTGGAACTTGCCGTGGCTGACCAGTTGGCGGGCGGCCGGGATGGTCGGCGCGAAGCCGGCGCGGAAGACGAGGTTGTCGAGGCGGCGTTCGAGCAGCTCGACCAGCTTGTCGCCGGTGGCGCCGCGATCCTTCTTGGCGTCGGCGACGACGCGGCGGAGCTGGGTTTCGGTCAGGCCGTAGTTGAAGCGCAGCTTCTGCTTTTCCATCAATTGCAGGCCGTAGCCGGATTTCTTGCCGGCGATCTTGCGCGCGCCGTGCTGGCCGGGCGGCTGGTTGCGCTCCTGCATGGATTTGCGGGACAGGCCGGGCAGATCGACGCCGAGGGCGCGCAGGACTTTGAGGCGGGGGCCGGTGTAACGGGACATGGGTTCTCCTTGTTAAAAAAATCAGTGCAGGGATTGACCGGGAGCGGTCAGTGGGCAGAGCGGTACGCTGACCGATGCCGGGTGGCATTCGACGGCGCGCCAGCCGGCCAGGGCTTGTTCGAGGGCGTCGCGCAATTCGGGCGGCAACGCCGCATCGGCCAGGGCGGCGCCGAGATGGGCGCGCAGCGCGGCGGTCTTGGCGACGGTCGGGCCGCGCAGGGCGGAGGCCGAGAGCAGGGTGACGATGGCGGCCAGGCGCAGCTCGGGCGGCATGGCGTCGGTATC
>JAEUOE010000205.1 GCA_016790885.1 Dechloromonas sp.
ATCAGGGCATCGAGCTTCTGCCCTGCCCGCTCGGCCGCCTGCAAGGCCGATTCGCGGTCGGCCGCGGTGATCACCGCCATGTAGCGGGCATCCGGGGCCGAGATGTCGGCGCGCAGGGCCTGGTCGATGGCGCCATCTTCGGCGCTGACCGTGCTCAGGGCTGACAGGTTGGGGTGCCAGACCTGGTCGCGATGGAGCGTGAGCAGCGCGGCAGCGGCCACGGCGAGGACCAGCACCGGCCAGCGCAGGGTTTGCATGGCAACGATGCCGCGCTTGAGTGCGGGGGCGAAATGGCTGAGATCGCGCAGGTTCACGTTGCTGCCGGCGAGCGGCGGCAGGATGAAGCGGGTGACCAGTGCCGCGGTCAGCACACCGCTCAAGGAGTAGAGGCCGAGCTGGGCGAGGCCGGGGAAGCCGGAGAAGAGCAGCGCTGCGAAGCCGCAGATCGAGGTCAGCACCCCGAGCCGGATGGTCGGCCAGAAACGGGCCCGCCACTGCTCGACGCCGAGCCGGCCGGACTGCACGAAATAGTAGATGGAGTAATCGACCGCCTCGCCGATCAGCGCCGAACCGAAGCCGACGGTAATGCCGAACACGGTGCCGTAGACCAGGCTGACGGCGACAATGCCGGCCAGCGCACCGCTCGCCACCGGCAGCAGGCCGAGGGTCATCAGGCGCGGCGAGCGATAGACGAAGAACAGCACGGCCACGATGGCCAGGGTGCTGATGGCCGACAGGCGGGTGACTTCGTGCTTGATCGTTTCCCGCGACTTGACCGCGAACAGCCCGGGGCCGGATAGCTGCAGGCTCAGCGTGGCGCCCGGTGCGGCTTCGGCAAACTGGTTGCGGATCAGCGCGATGGCCCTTTCCTGGCCGTCGGTATCGGAGCCGAGCGCGGCGGTCTGGATGAGCAGCATGGCCCGCTCGCCATCGCGCGAGGCCCACACCCCGCCGCGGGCATTGGGTTGGGCGCCGGCATTGAGGCCGGACACCATGGCCATCAGTTCGCCGGTCGGGTCGCGCGGCAGCAGCGGCTTGAGCATCATGCCGGCCGGCGAGGCGAGCAGGTCGATGCTGTCGGCGACGGCAGCGCGCAGGCCGTCGACGGTGAAGCGTTGCGGCGTGACGGCCGGGCTGAGCAGGTAACGGTGGGCGAACAGGAAGTCGCGGTCGGCGTTCATGCTGGCCGTTTCGCCGTTCTGCACCGAGACGAATGCGGGCAGCTGTTCCAGGCGGCTGCGCAGGGCGCGCGAGGCGGCCGCGCGTTGCCCCGCATCGCCACCTTCGATGGCAACCATCAGCAGGCGCGAGACCACGCCCTCCTTCAACTGGTCCACCAGCACCTGTTGCTCGGCCGTCGGCTTGGCCGGCAGGAAGAAGGACATGTCGGCCGAGAAATGGCTGTTCCAGACGACGATGGCGCCGGCCAGCATGGCCAGCAGCCAGATCGTCAGGGCTCGGCCGGCCTGGCGCGTCATTTGACGTCGACCGGGTCGATGTTGAGCACCGAGCGGTCGCCGTCGGCTTGCAGGTATTCGATGACGCGCACCTGGTTCTTGCTGCCGCTGACCGTGATGCGCTGCACCAGGCTGGCGATCTTCTGGTCGCTGGGGAGCAGGGTGAGCACCCACTTGTCGGCATTGCCGGCCAGGTGCAGGGCGTAGTTCTTCTCCAGCGCCGCCCGGTTGCCGGACAGCGTGCCGCGGATGCTATCGACGAAAGCCAGCGCTTCCGGCTGGTTGGCCAGGTTGATGGACAGCTTTTGCTTGTCGCGTTCGATGGAGAGGATGTCCTTGTCGAGGAGCAGGGTTTCCACCTTGGGCGTGAGCGTCCGCTTCTCCAGGCGGTCCGGCGCCGTATAGGTCATTTCGCCGGTCGATACGACCGGCTTGTCGAGGATGGCAAAGTATTTCTTCTCGACGAACTTCGCCTTGCCGCCCTTGTGCCTGGCCAGGTCGCCCATCAGCTGGCCGATGTCGAAGGCGGCGCTGGCTGGTAGGGCGACGGCGATCAGCAACAGGTAGCCAAGGAGACGTTTGATCATTTTTTCTGCCAGAAATCGAAGAAATTGAACCAGTTGTACGGCGCCAGGCGGCAATAGTGCGTCAGGCGGTCGGCATAGTGCTGCATGGCGGCGCGGATCGCGGCGTCGCGGTCGGCGCGTGGCGTTTGCGAAAAGTCGGCCAGCGGCTCGAAATGGAGCTGGTAGCGGTTGCCGCCCAGATAGAGCCCGGTCATGAAGAAGACCGGCCGGCGCAGCATGGCGGCCATGCGCCAGGGGCCGACCGGGAAGGGGGCCGGCTGGCCGAGGAAAAGGCAGTCGATGGTGGCGTCGTCGACCAGGCTGCGGTCGGCCAGCATGCCCACCGCGTAGCCGGCATCCAGCTTGTCGCGCGCCTGCAGCATCGAATCCATGCGGCCGAGCGGGATGATGTCCTGGCTCGCCGCCGGGTTGATCGCCTCCAGCGTGGCGTTGATCTTGCGGGCATTTGCCTCGTACATCAGCATCGCCACCGGCAGCCCTTCCCTGCCCCGGCCCACGGCACGCAGCACTTCGAAACTGCCGAGGTGGGCGCCGATGAGCAGCACGCCGGGCTGGGTCCGGGCGGCCTCGTTCACCGCTTCGGCGCCGATTACTTCGATGTCGAACAGGTCGAAGCGGTCGTTGAGCAGATAGATGCGGTCGTGGATGGTGCTGGCGAAGCTGAACACATGGCGGTAGCCGTCCGACCATTCCGCCCAGCGCTCCAGCGCCCGCTGCAGATAGGCACGGCTGAAGCGGCGGGCTTTCGGCGAGAAGAGCACGAAATAGGCGGCAATGCCGACCAGCACGACACGCCCGATGGCGCGGCCGAAGGTCAGCGAAATCCACACCATCAGTTTCAGGATGGCCAGATTGCTGCGTTCCTGCTGGCGCAACCAGTCGGCTTCGGCGGGCTTTTCCGGGCTCATGGCGCGGGCGGGGTCAGGCTGCCGGCCGCCACGTCGCGGTCGGCGGCGCGCACCGTGAAGGCGATGGCCCCGCTCGGCTTGGGCGTCAGCGAGAAGGTGAGCGTTTCGTCGGGGCCGACCGGGCTGAAGAACTTGGCATTGCCGACCTGCCAGTTCACACCGGGGCGGCCGAGCGTGTCCTCGGCGCACCGGATGGCGCGGTCGAGCAGCACGACACCGGGCACGATGGGGCGACCGGGGAAATGGCCGGCAAAGGCCGGGTGGTCGGCCGGAACATGCCAGTGGAACTCAGCCACGGCCATGCCCTAACCGGTCGGTGTACAGGGCCTGCAGGCCGCTGCGCGGCAGCTTGCCGGTGCTGTTGCGCGGCAGCTCATCGACCAGCACCAGCGGCCGGGGCAGGAAGATGGCCTCGATCCGCTGGCGCAAGGCGGCGGTGATCTGGCGGGCGCTCAGGCCGGGAGCGACGACGAAGGCGGTGAGCCGGGTAATGCCGTCGGCCCCCTCCTCGTCGGGCAGGAAGAAGGCGCCATCGACCACGCCGGGCACGGCGCCGAGCTGGTGGTTCAGGTAGGCCAGCGAGGTGCGCTTGCCGGCGATGTTGATCAGGTCGGCGTGGCGGCCGTGGAGCAGGAAGCGGTTGTCGGGCAGCAGCTCGATGACGTCGGACAACGCGACCCGCCCTTCGACGTGGCCGGCGCAGGCGAGCGTATCGTCAGCCGTCTGCTCCAGACGCACGCCGGGCAGCAGGGTCCATGCGGCGCCCTCGGTGGTGCGCCGGCTGGCCAGCTGGCCGGATTCGGTCGAGCCGTAGATTTCGAGCAGCGGTGCCCCGGTGCGTGCCTCGGCGTCGGCGGCCAGCGGGGTGGACAGCGGTGCGGTGGCCGACAGCAGCAGGTCGATGGCAGGCAGGTCGATGCCCGAGGCGAGCAAGGCCGACAAATGGAAGGGCGTGGTCACCAGCAGGCGCGGCTGCGGCACGGCGGCCAGCGCGCTGGCGATGTCCTGCGGGTAGAAGGGCTTGCCGGCCCAGAAGGCGCAGCCGCCCTGCAGGGCGAGCAGGAAGGTCGATTCGAAACCGTAGCTGTGCTGGACCGGGACGGTGCCGACCAGCACGTGCGGCGTGCGATCCAGCCCGAGGGCGATGGCCTCGGCCCGGCCGTTCTGCGCCAGCTTGCCCCAGGTCTTGCGTTGCGCCTGCGGCAAGCCGGTCGACCCCGAGGTGAACAGGATGGCCGCCAAGCGGTCGGCCGGGATGTGCGGAATTGCGCTTGCCGAGCGGTCGCCGACGAGCTCGGGGAAATCGAAGCGCGGCAGGTCCAGCGTGTCGGTGGCGCCGTCGCACAGGGCGAGCAGGTCGGGATAGTCGTCGCGCAGGCGGCGGAAGGTTTCCGCCGATTGCGACGAGGGCTGCAGGCTGGTCATCCCGCGCAGCAGGCCGGCGGCAAAGCCGACCGCGAAGCGGTAGCGGTCGTGGCACAGGTTGAGCAGGTGGCCGCTGGCCGGCAACCGCCCGGCCAGCGCGTGCACGTCGGCCAGGTAGTCGGCGACGCTGACCGGGCCTTCCGGGCGCCAGGCGAAGACGGCGGCGAGGTCGTCCTGGGCGAGCAGCGCTACGCTGGTCATGATGGATTGGCGGGCGGTGTCTGCTTGCCGTGCAGGCGATAGGCGCGGACGACATCGGCGATGCTCGGCCTTTCGTCCGGCGGCAGGGCCACGCTGCGCCAGACATGCTCGGCGACGAACATGCCGGCGAGCAGCGGCATCGACAGCAGGTTGGCAAAGACCGACCACGCCGACTGCGGCGCGAACAGCCACAGCATGGCCGATACCAGCGCGTTGCCGAGGAAGAACAGGGTCCACGCCAGGGTTGCGTGGCGGGTATAGCGCCGCTTGCGCTCGGAGATTTCGCCGTGGTGCACGGCCTTCGCCAGCTGGGTGATCAAGGCTTCGCCGCCACCGAGCAGGCTGCGTCCGAACAGCGTGGCGAGTGCCAGGTTGGTGCCGAGGTGCTGGATGAAAAAGACCAGCGCCACGTTCTGGCGCAGGGTCGGCCACAGCCAGACAATGGCGCCAAGCATGGCCAGGTTGCCGCCGCCGGCGAGCAGCGGATGCCGCGTGCGCCACAGCAGCAGGCCGACGGCCGCCATGATCGGCGACACGCCAAGCAATACGGACATATCGGCCGAGCCTTCGCCGGCGCTGCCGAAATGGGCGAGCAGCGCCCAGGCGACAAGGAAGACGGCCACGGCCAGGCCGCGCAGCAGCTGGGCCGGGCGCAGGGTCATTGGGTGCGCTGGCTGGCGATGTAGGTGGCCAGGGCGCGCAGCGAGGAGAAGATGCGGATGTTGTCCTCGTTGTCCGACTTGAGCTGGAAGCCGTACTTCTTGGAGATGACCAGGGCGATTTCCAGCACGTCGATGGAGTCCAGGCCCAGGCCGTCGCCGAACAGCGGTGCGTCGGCCTCGATTTCTTCCGGGCACATGTCGAGATTGAGGGCCGAGACGATCAGTTCGGCGACTTCCGGCAACAGGGTTTCGATGGCTGCTTGCGACATGACGAGACTTCCGATGGATTACGGGGCGACGGCGCGGAAAGCGAGCACCGCGTTGCTGCCGCCAAAGGCGAAGGAGTTGGACAACGCGGTGCGCAGCGTTTGGCAGCGGCCGGTGGTGACATGATCGACCCCGGCGCAGGCCGGGTCGAGGTTGTCCTGCAGATTGGCGGTCGGCGGGATGTGCTGTTCGCGCAGGGCGAGCACGGTGGCGATGGCCTCGATGGCGCCGGCCGCGCCGAGCAGGTGGCCGTGCATCGACTTGGTGGCGCTGACCGGCAACCGGGCAGCGCGTTCGCCGAAAACGACCTTCAGGGCGCCGATCTCGACCGGATCGCCCTCCGCCGTGGCGGTGCCGTGGGCGTTGATGTAGTCGATGTCGGCGGGCGTCAGGCCGGCATCGGCCAGGGTCAGCTTGAGGGCGCGCACCTGGCCCTCGACTTCCGGGCGGACGAGATGGCTGTGGTCGCAACTGGTGCCGTAGCCGAGCATTTCGCCGTGGATGCGGGCGCCGCGGGCGACGGCATGTTCCCAGTCTTCAAGGACCAGCGCCGCCCCGCCCTCGCCGAGCACCAGGCCGCGCCGGTCGGCACCGAACGGGCGGCAGGCGAAGGGCGAAGTCTCGGCATTGCCGGGGGCCATGACGCGCAGGGCTTCCCAGGCGCGGGCGACACCGTAGGCCTGCGGGACGTCGGAGCCGCCGGTGAGCATGATCGTCGCCTCGCCCGAACGGACGCGGCGGAAGGCTTCGCCGATGGCGATGGCCGACGACGCGCAGGCCACGGTGTGGCTCATGCTGATGCCGCCGAGGCCGAGCTGGATCGAGATGTGGGCATTGGCCGCGTTGTTCATGCCGAGCACGACGGCGAGCGGCGACAGGCGTTCGCGGCCCTTCTGCCACAGCTCGCGGTAACCCTTTTCATAGGCCAGCGTGCCGCCCAGCGCGGTGCCCCACGACACGCCCCAGCTATCGCGCGCTGCGCCATTCGCCTGGCGGGCCAGGCCGGCATCGTCCCAGGCACCGAAGGCGGCGGCCATGCCGAGCTGGGCGAAGCGATCCATCATCGAGGCGAGCGGCTTGCCGAGCGCGGCATCCGGGTCGAAGGCGGGGCAACTGACGAAGGGGATGGAGAGCGGACGCGGCTGGTCGTCGGTCAGCAGGTAGCGGATGGCCGACTCGCCGGCGCTCAGGCGGGTGAAGAAGTCGGCGAGATCGCCGCCATAAGGACTGACCAGCCCAAGGCCAGTGATCGCAACCCGGCGCCGGTTCATCGCTCAGCTTTTCTGGCTGGCGATCAGGCCATCCATCAACGAGACCAGTTCGCCGACGGTGCGCGGAGTCTTGAGGTCGGTGGACAGCTTGATGTCGAAGCGATCCTCGAATTCGAACATCAGCTCAAGCATCATCAGGGAGTCGACGCCGAGATCGGCCAAAGGCGCAGGCGGCACGACGCTGTCGGGCTCGACGCCCAGGCGGTCTTTGAGAAATTCGCGAATCAGGCCGATGGAATCCATAGGTTGGCAATTTTAGCCGAAAGGTCATGTTTTCCAAAGACTTGGCCATTCGCCGGGTGTTTGGCCGATGGCCACGGCCGGCTGGGGAGCGATTTGCTACCATACCGTCGCCTGCCCTCTTCTTCGGACTTTCTCTGCCTTCGATGCACCGCTTCCAAGCCCCGCCCTGGTATCGCCAGATCGCCCGCCGGATGGCCATTCTCTGGCCGCTCAAGGCCCTCGGTACGGCGGCTTTCATGATGCTGTTTTTCTGGGCTTATTTTGCGGTGCTGCGTAATCCGCTGGCGCCCGTCACCATGATGCCGCTGACCTGGCTCGACACGGCAATTCCCATCACCGCGCTGGCTTTCCCGTTCTACGCCTCGCTGTGGGTGTACGCCTCGCTACCGGTCGCCTTCATGCAGGAAATCCGCGCCATGCTGCTCTTCGGGCTGTGGATGGCGGTGATGTGCCTGCTCTGCCTGGGCATCTTCTGGCTGTTGCCGACCGGTGTGCCGCCGGCCGGCATCGACTGGCGGCTGTATCCGGAAATGGCCATGATCAAGGACGTCGATACCGGCGGCAACGCCTGCCCGTCGCTGCACGTCGCATCAGCCGTGTTCACCGCCGTCTGGCTCGGGCGGATAGTCGACATCGTCAATGCCCCGTCGGCCATGCGCTGGCTGAGCTGGCTGCACTGCCTGGCCATCCTGTGGTCCACCATCGCCACCCGTCAGCACGTGGTGTTCGATGTCGTGGCCGGGGTTGTCGTCGGGCTGATATTTGGCCTGCTCGGCCTGCGCCACGCCCTGCGCAGCGCCCCACAGGGCGTTATTTAGCCGGCGGCGCCGGTTTTTTGCAGGGTTTTCACGAACTGCTCGGCATTCTGGAAGCCGACGACGCGCACCGCCTGGTTTTCGCTGCCCTTGGCGTCGAAAAAGATGATGCCCGGCGGCCCGAACAGCTTGAAGCGGGCCAATAAAGCCTTGTCGTCGGCCGAATTGGCCGTGACATCGGCCTGCAGCAGCGTATAGCCGGCCAGCCTGGCCTGTACGGTGGCATCGGCGAAGGTGAATTTCTCCATTTCCTTGCACGAGACGCACCAGTCGGCATAGAAATCGAGCATTACCGGCTTGCCGGCGGCGGCAATCTTCGCCTCCAGGTCGGCCACCGAGTTCACGCGCTCGAAAGGCAGGTGCTTCGCCTCGGCGGCGATGGCCGTGCCGCGCAGGCCGGCCAGCGGCTGCAGCGGGTCGCGGCTGCCGGCCAGGGCACCGATGAGCAGCGCGGCGCCGGTGAGCAGCATGACGATGCCAATGCCCTTCCAGAAGCGTTGCCAGCCCTTGGCGTGCGGCGGCAGCGGGTCGAGGGCGTGCAGGTAGATGGCCGGCACGATGAGCAGCAGCGCCCAGGCCAGCATGGCGGCAACCGGTGGCACCACCGGCGACACCAGCCAG
>JAEUOE010000216.1 GCA_016790885.1 Dechloromonas sp.
GCCTCGACCTTCGGCTTGATCGCCCGGAGTGATTTGCTCAACGTGGTGCAGCGCGAAACCCCGCTGTCGCAGGTGCTCCTGCAGCCGATGCACGGCCTGCGGGTCTTGCCGGCGGCCAAGGCAGTCAAGAAGCTCGGGCGCCTGTCGCTCGGCCAGCAGCAAACCCTGCTTGATGCGATGTCCGGCCTTGAGCGTCCGGTCGACGTGATCCTGGTCGATGCCAGTACGACACACCCGCATGGCTTTTCACCATTCGGCCTCGCTGCGCAGGAGGCGGTGGTCGTGCTTTCCGGCAACAGCGCGTCGATCACCGAAGCCTACTCGCTGATCAAGAAGGTCAGCCATGCCTTCTCGCGCAAGCATTTCCGCATATTGGTGAACAAGGTGCGGAGTCATCCCGACGCTCGCTCGATCTACGAAAATATCGCCCAGGTAGCGGCCCAGCGCGGCATTGCCCGTCTCGACTATGCGGGAGCCATTCCGCTCGACGAAGCCTTGCGCCAGGCAGCGCAACTCTGCCGCCCGGTGCTGGTGCAGGCGCCGGAATCGCCGTCGTCGGTCGCCTTCCGCGATATTGCCTCGGACATGCTCTACTGGCAGCGCAGCGAAAGCGAGGCCGGCGGGGTCGAGCATTTCATGCAGCAACTGTTACACTTGAGCCAACGCATAACCCCGAACGTACTTCGAGCCTGATGTATACCGCTGCCGGGCAGCCAACCAGGGAACAGTTGGTTCAGCGCTTCATGCCGCTGGTCAAACGCATAGCCTATCACTTGATGGCACGCCTGCCGCCCAGTGTGCAGTTTGACGACCTGGTGCAGAACGGCATGCTCGGCCTGCTCGATGCCATTGATCGCTACCAGGAAGGTTTTGGCGCCCAGTTCGAGACCTATGCAACGCAAAGGGTGCGTGGCGCAATGCTCGACGGCCTGCGTGAAAACGACTGGTTGCCGCGCAATCTGCGTCGCGAATTGCGCCGTATCGAGGCGGCCATCAGTCAGTTGGAGCATGCTCACGGTCGGGCGCCGTCAGAGCGGGAACTGGCCGAGGCGCTCGGCATGACGCTGGCCGACTACCAGAAGACCCTGCAGGATGCACGCGGCCATCAACTGGTCTATATCGAGGATTTTTCCGGTGAGGGCGATGAGGATTTTCTCGAGCGGCATTTCACCGATAACGATGCCGATCCGGCGAGCATCCTGGAAGAGCGGGGCGTCAAACAGCTGCTGGTCTCGGCCATTGGCCGCCTTCCCGAGCGCGAGAAAATGATGATGGCGCTCTATTATGAGCAGGACCTCAACCTGCGCGAGATCGGCGAGGTCATGGGGGTGAGCGAGTCGCGTGTCTGTCAGTTGCACAGCCAGGCCATCGCCCGCCTGCGTGCCCAGATCGTTGGCGAAGTGCCCAAGGCGGCCAAGCGCCTGAAGGAGAAGGCGCGTGGATAAAATCAGCCTGGCCGGCCTGGCCATTGGTCTGGTGGCCATCATTGGCGGGCAGATACTCGAAGGCGGGCACGTCGGATCGCTGGTCCAGCCCACTGCACTGTTGATCGTGCTGGGTGGCACCCTGGGGGCCGTGTTGCTGCAAAGTCCCTTCCACATCTTCCGCCGTGGCATGGCGATGGCCAAGTGGGTCTGGGTACCGCCGGTAATCGAGCAGAAGCGGCTGATGGAGCAGATCCTGACCTGGAGTCAGTTGTCCCGTCGCGAGGGGCTGCTGGCCTTGGAAAACCAGATCCCGCGTGTGAAGGATGAATTCACCAAGCGCGGACTGCAATTGCTGGTCGACGGCGCCGATCCCGAGCGCATTCGCGAATTGCTTGAAGTGGAGATCGATACCTTCGAGGACGAATGGCGGCAATCTGCCAAAATCTGGGAGTCGGCGGGAGGCTATTCGCCCACCATCGGCATCCTGGGCGCCGTCATGGGCCTCATTCATGTGATGGAAAACCTCTCCGATCCGACCAAGCTGGGGGCCGGTATTGCCGTGGCTTTCGTGGCAACGATCTACGGGGTGGGCCTGGCCAACCTGGTGTACCTGCCCATTGCCGGCAAGCTCAAGTATTACATCGGTCGCATGGTGGCGACCCGGGAAATGCTGATCGACGGCCTGGTCGGCATCGCTGTCGGCGACAACCCGCGCATTATCGAAGGCCGCCTCAGGGGCTATCTGCACTAATGGCCCGCCGTCGTCGCGAGGAAGAGCACGAGAACCACGAGCGCTGGCTGGTTTCCTACGCCGATTTCATCACGCTGCTTTTTGCTTTCTTCGTGGTCATGTACGCCATTTCCTCGGTCAACGAGGGCAAGTACAAGGTCCTCTCCAATTCGCTGACCAACGCATTCAAGAACACCACGGCACAACCCGGCGGGCAGCCGATCGTGACCATTCAGGGGGCTCCGCTGCTGCCGGTCAAGCCCGTTGCCAGGCCGGACAAGTTACCGGACCAGAAGCGGGCGGATGACAGGAAGAGCGAGCAACGGCAGAAAATGAAGAATGTCGCCGACGACATCAAGAATGCCCTGCAACCGCTGATCGCCCAGGGCAAGGTCAAGCTGCTGGAAACCAGCCGCGGAGTGACCATCGAAATCAACGACAGCATCCTGTTCCCGCCGGGCCAGGCCGGGCTGCAACCGGCCTCGATCAATGCCATGCAAGCCATCGCCCAGGTGCTCGCCGCATCGGACTTTCCGATCACTATCGAGGGGCATACCGACAACGTACCAATCAGCACGCCGCAATTCCCCTCCAATTGGGAACTGTCGGCCATGCGGGCAACGACGGTGCTCCGTCTGTTCAATGATGGTGGCGTCGGTGCCGAGCGATTAACTGCAATCGGCTACGGGGAGACGCGCCCGGTGGCAACCAACACGACCATCGAAGGGCGTGCGCAAAACCGCCGCGTCAGCATTCTGATCGACTCCAATCGGCCGGAAGAGCCAACCGAACTGAAGGAAGCTCGCTTGTTACAAGGGCAGTGAGCCCCCGGTCGATGCGGGTGTTTACCGCCCGTATTAGGGCAGTTGCCGCGTAAGGCGTTTCAGGCCGAATCGATAATCCGGCTGCCGCTCGTCGGCATGGTCTGGCCGCTGGCGCCATAAAGGGCCGGTTTTTCCGCCTGGCGGGTCAGGGCAGCCAGCAGTTCGGTCGTCTGCCGGGCGTGCATGTCGAGCAAGCGGGCGTTGATCAGATGTGTGTTCTTGGCTTGCCGGGCCAGTTCCAGCAGTTTTTGCCAGCGTTCAGCGACCAGGCGTTCGCCCGGGTTGTTTTTCAGCCAGGCTTCCATTGCCAGTGGGGCGCGCTCGTTCGGTTTGACCCCGATGGCGAGCAGGCGCTCGCCTTCCAGGGTGTTGAGCTGTTCGACCAGTTCGGATTTTTCCGTCGTCAATGCCGGCAGCTCGGCGATGCGCGCGTGCTTAAGCGTGTCCTGTTCCTGCTGCAGTAATGAAACAAAACGGGCAATCAGTGCGATTTCCCGTTCGATCAGCTGGGCGATGGTCGACATCAGGCCTGGCGCTGATTGCTCGATTTGCTGACCAGGTCGCGGGCGGATTCGAGCAGGCGGTCAGCGATAGCCTCCGGATTGATCTTGAAACGACCTTCCGAAATGGCCTGCTTGATTTCCTGAATGCGAGCCGTATTCACCGGTTGCTGCTCCATGCCGTGCAGGTTGCCGGCCAACTGGCTCAGGCTGACTGCATCCTGGGCAGGGGCGGGGGCCGCTTGCTGGCGGCTGGCTGCATTGCCGGAAACGGCAGTGCTGGCGGGCTTGTAGGTGCTGTCGATCTTCATGGCGATCTTCTCGAAACTTTGGGACTTGACCAGTTTAACGGCATAGCCATTTAAAACTTTAGCCTAAAAGGAAATTTCTACGCTGCCATCGGCGCGGGCGATACCGCTGACGGTCTGCCCCGAGGCCATGCGGACCTGCGCGAGTTGGCCTTCCGCGGCATTGTTCAGGGCTCGGCCTTCAGCCGTCACGGCGAAGCTGCTCCCGCGGGACACCACACGCACCGACTGGCCCTGGCGGATGACCAGTGGCGCCAGCAACTGGTCGCTGCGCAAGGGCTGGCCAGTACCCAGGGAATTGCGCAAGGTCTTGCCGATCGCTGCTTGCGGGTCGGTAATGATGCCGGTGGGCAGGGTTGCCAGGTCGCCCGATATCACCCTCAGATCGGCAGCTGCCACGGTCTGCCCGGCGGCGAGCGGGCGGGCGGTGGCGACATAGTTGCCTGAAATGGCGATCTGAACGGGCACCAGAACGCTCCACGCATTGGGCCCAAGGCAGCGCACCCCGACATGCGTGCGGCCACTCAGGCGCGTGCCTGGCGGCAGGAAACCCTCGTGCGCCGTACACGGCGGCAGGCGGCTGACATCAAGCTTGCCGACGGTCAGCTGAACCTTGCCCGGCAAGCCTTGTGTTTGCAGGCGGGCGAATCGTTCGGCGGTGTCGATGACGATATCCGTTTCGGCTGCGCGGAGTCCGGTAGCGCAAAACAGGATCAAGCTGAGGCAGAGGTAACGAAGCAGCATGCGGCCATTTTGCCTGACTCGCCGTTGGCCTGGCCATCCCTTGCGGCAAGTTTTGCCGATTGCCTTGCCGCCCTGGCCAAAAATGCCCGGCAAAAGGCTGGGACAGTGGTGTGGCACGGAGCGTGCTTTTAAAAGACCGAACTCTGGAGCGAATGATGGCAAATCTCGAACAACACGTATCGGTTTACAGTCAGGCCCTGAATCTGCGCACGCAGCGTCATCAGGTGTTGGCCTCGAATATCGCCAATGCCGATACGCCCAATTACAAGGCGCGCGATTTCAACTTCACGACTGCCATGCAGAATGCCCTGTCCGGACGGGCGCAGGCCGGCGGCATTGCCCTGGCCACCACCTCGGCCGGCCATATCAGCGGCGGCAGTGGCAGCGGGGCCGCACAACTCCAGTTCCGCAAGGAAACCCAGTCGGCGGTCGATGGCAATACGGTCGACATGGATGTCGAGCGCGCCCAGATCACCGACAACGCCATGCAATACCAGATCCTGACCCAGTTGATTGGCGACAAGTTCAAGGGCATTCGCAGTGCCCTGGCTTCGACCAACTCCTAAGGTGCAATCATGAGTCTTTTCACTGTCTTCCAGGTTTCATCGAGTGCCATGACGGCCCAGTCGATGCGCCTCAACGCAGTGGCCTCCAACCTGGCCAATGCCGACAGCGTCGTCTCCGCCGATGGCAAGCCCTACCGTGCCAAGCAGGTGGTTTTTGAAGCAACGCCGATGGGTAATACCGGCGAGTTGTCCAAGGGCGTTCGGGTTCGTCAGGTCGTCGACGACGCCTCGCCACCGCGCATGGTCTATGACCCGAAGAACCCCGTCGCCGACGAGAAGGGCTATGTCGCCTTTCCCAACGTCAACGTGGTCGAGGAAATGACCAACATGATTTCCGCCTCACGTTCCTACCAGACCAACGTCGAGGTCATGAACACCGCCAAGACCATGCTGCTGCGCACCCTGAGCATCGGCCAAGGCTAACCGGAGTAGATCCCATGAGCACCGTCAATTCGACCCCCAACACCAACGACCTGATCAAGGCGCTGAACGGCAGCAACGGCTCGAGCGCCAGCAAGGGCAAGACAGCCCAGGATCTGCAGGACAACTTCCTGACCATGCTGACCACGCAGTTGCAGAATCAGGATCCACTGAACCCGATGGACAATGCGCAGATGACCTCGCAGCTGGCCCAGATCAGCATGCTCGAAGGCATCCAGGGCCTGAACACCACACTGACCACCCTGCTGTCCTCGTACAACACCTCGCAAGCACTGCAGGCGGCCGGTGCCATCGGTTCCAACGTGCTGGTCGAGGGCAATCGCCTGGCGCTGACCAGCGGTCAGGCACAGGGCGCGGCAACACTGGGCAGTTCAGCCACTTCCGTCATCGTCACCATCAAGGACAGCACCGGCAAGACCGTGCAGACCCAGGAGCTGGGCAAGCAGCCAGCCGGCACCGTCGCCTTCGAGTGGGACGGCAAGAACGCCAACGGAACGCAAGTGCCCGACGGCAACTACAGCTTCTCGGTCGAGGCGAGCGCCAATGGCAGCAAGGTAAGCACGACGCCGATTCAACTTGGCACGGTATCTGCTGTAGTGAGAAGCGGCACCTCCTTCGTACTTGAGCTTTCCTCGGGCGAAACGGTCGCTTTCGATGACGTACTGCAATTCATGTAATTTCGGGAGACAGCAATGGCATTCCAACAAGGGCTGAGCGGCCTCAATACATCCTCCAAGGCGCTGGATGTCACCAGCAACAACATCGCCAACGCCAGCACCGTCGGCTTCAAGGGAGCGGCCACCCATTTCGCCGACGTCTATGCTGCCTCGCTGTCGGGCGGTGGCGCCTCCCAGGTCGGTATCGGTGTCTCGGCCAGTGCCATCGTCCAGCAATACACGCAGGGCAACATCACGACGACCAGCAACTCGCTCGATATCGCGATCAATGGCAACGGTTTCTTCCGGATGTCGCAGGACGGCGCGGTGACCTACTCGCGCAACGGCCAGTTCCATATCGACGCCAACGGTTTCCTGGTCAATGACACGCAGGACAACGTGACCGGCTACATCGCCGATGCCGCCGGCCTGATCACGGCCAGTACCCCCGAGTCCCTGCGCATCTCGACGCGCAGCATCGATCCGGTGGCGACCGGGGCCAGCGGCTCGTCCCGGTCCGGGGTCTTTGCCTCGCTGCAACTGGACTCAACCCAGGCGACGAAGACCTGGGTGACGCCGGCGACTGCCACCCAAGCTCCGAACACCAATACCTACAATTACTCGACGGCGCTGACGATCTACGACTCGCTGGGTAATCCGCACAGCATGACGATGTATTTCACCAAGGATGCCGTAGCGGGTACCGATGCGGCAGGTACGACCGGCGCCTGGAATGTTCACTACCAGGTGGATGGGGTCAATGGTGAGAGTCTGACGCCATCGATGGGTGCAACCCGGTTGAATTTCAATTCCGGTGGGACATTGATTTCGCCGACTGCCGCCAGCAACGTCACCATTGATTTGACTGGGGTAATGAACGCCAATGGTTTGACCAACAGCGCTACCCCTACCTTGTCCTTCCCCATCGACTACCGCGATTCCACCCAGTTCGGTGCCAAGTTCAGCGTCAACGAGCTGACCCAGGACGGCTATACCTCGGGCAACCTGGCCGGCCTGTCGATCGGTCCGGATGGTGTCATCCAGGGCAACTACAGCAACGGCCAGACGAAGAACCTGGCGCAGATCGTCCTCGCCAACTTCACCAACCCGAACGGCCTGATGTCGGTCGGCAACAACGCCTGGATTGAAACCGCGAGCTCGGGCCAACCCAAGGTCGGTACGCCCGACACCGGAACACTCGGTGTTCTGCAGTCCGGTGCGGTCGAGGAGTCGAACGTCGACCTGACCGGCGAACTGGTCAACATGATCGTCCAGCAGCGCAACTACCAGGCGAACGCCCAGTCGATCAAGACGCAGGACCAGATCATGCAGACTCTGGTCAATATCCGCTAAGTAGGACGAGGCTAACGGCATGGACCGCCTGATCTACACCGCGATGACCGGCGCCAAGCATGTCTTCATGCAGCAGGCCGGTACGGCGAACAACCTGGCCAACGCCAGCACCATCGGCTTCAAGGCGCAGGAGCATCGCTTCCGCGCCGTGCCGGTGATCGGCGAAGGCATGCCGACGCGGGCGTTCACGGTGGATGCCTCGGTCAGCGACGTGATGGACGAGGGGCCGCTGATGTTCACCGGCCGCAACCTCGATGTGGCGGTCAATGGCAGGGGCTGGATCGCCGTGCAGTTGCCCGATGGCAGCGAAGCCTACACCCGCGCCGGCAGCCTGGATGTCGATGTCACCGGCCTGCTGCAGACCAAGAGCGGCCATACCGTGCTCGGCGACGGCGGCCCGATCAACATCCCGCCCGACAACAACATCGAGATCGCGCCGGATGGCACGGTGTCGGTGGTCCCCAACTTCGGTACGCCGAACAACGCCAATGCCATCGGCCGCATCAAGCTGGTCAACCCGCCGGAGGCCGACCTGGTGCGCGGTGCCGACGGCCTGTTCCGCCAGCGCAACGGCCAGCCGGCCGCTGCCGACGAGCGGGTCAAGCTGGCTTCCGGCACGCTGGAGGGCAGCAACGTCAATGTCACCGATTCGATGGTCAACCTGATCAGCCTGGCCCGCCAGTTCGAAATGCAGGTCAAGATGCTGCAGACGGCGGATACCAACGCCCAGCGCGCTGACCAGTTGTTGTCACTGAATGCCTGATTTCCCGATAGGAAAAAATCATGATCCGTTCCCTGTGGATTGCGCGTACCGGGCTTGATGCCCAGCAGACCCAGCTTGATGTCATCTCGAACAACCTGGCCAACGTCAGCACCAATGGTTTCAAGCGCGGCCGCGCCGTGTTCGAGGATCTGCTGTACCAGACCCTGCGCCAGCCGGGCGCCCAGTCGTCGCAACAGACGCAGATTCCCTCCGGCCTGCAGCTCGGCACCGGTGTGCGCCCGGTATCCACGGCGCGCATCTTCACGCAGGGCAACATCCAGAAGACCGACAATTCGCTCGATGTCGCCGTGCAGGGCAACGGTTTCTTCCAGGTCTTGCTGCCGGATGGCACCACCGGCTACACCCGCGACGGCTCCTTCCAGAAGGACAACCAGGGCCAGATCGTGACGGCCGACGGTTACCCGGTGCAGCCGAACATCACCATCCCGGCCAATGCCCTGACCGTCAGCATCGGTACGGACGGTACAGTCTCGATCACCCAGTCGGGCACCGCCGCAACGACCCAGATCGGCAGCATCCAGCTGGCGACCTTCATCAACCCGGGCGGCCTGCAGAGCATCGGCCAGAACCTGTTCCTGGAAACTGCTGCCAGCGGCACGCCGACCCCGAACACCCCGGGCACCAACGGCGCCGGCATCGTTAACCAGGGCTACGTCGAAACGTCCAACGTCAACGTGGCCGAGGAACTGGTCACCATGATCCAGACGCAGCGCGCCTACGAATTGAATTCGAAGGTGGTATCCACCTCCGACGCCATGCTGGGGCGGCTCACCCAGTTGTGAGGTAAGACCATGAAACACCTGTCCTGGCTCTTCCTGCTGGTGACGGCAGCCTGTTCGACGGTGCCGCCGACCAATGTGCACCAGCCGATGACCATGCGCCCGACCCCGCGCCCGGAGGCCTTCAACGCCAATGGCGCCATCTACCAGGCGGTGTCGGCCCGCCCGCTGTTCGAGGACCGCCGCGCGCGTTACGTTGGCGACACGATCACGGTCAAGATCACCGAGAGCACCACGGCGTCGACCAAGTCCAACAACAAGGTAGACAAGTCGAATACCCAGAAGGCCTCCATCGGCGCCTCCACCGGCTTGTTCAGCCGCGTCATGCCGGGAGCGGCCGAGCTGTCGGCCGGCAGCTCGACAGCCTTCAGCGGCAAGGGCGAGGCCGCCAGCAACAACATATTCACCGGCAACATGACGGTGACCGTGATCGACGTGTTGCCCAACGGCAACCTGCTGGTTTCAGGCGAAAAGCAGGTATCGGTCGGCGAGGAGCAGGAGTTCGTGCGTATTTCCGGCGTCGTCAACCCGAGTTTCGTCGATGCGAACAATACGGTCGAGTCGTCGAAAATTGCCGATGCCCGTATCGAATACAAGTCCTCCGGGCAGATGGCCGAAGCGCAGACCATGGGCTGGCTGGCACGTTTCTTCCTTAATGTACTGCCATTCTAGGAAACAAATGGCGGAGGCGTGACATGAAGGCAAAAAGCGGCAAAGTGTTCCGGCAGGCGGCAATTCTGGCCGTCTGTATCCTGCCGCTCTGGAGCCAGCCCGTTCTGGCCGAGCGCATCAAGGATCTGGCCAGCATCCAGGGCGTGCGTAGCAACCAGCTGCTCGGCTACGGCATCGTGGTTGGCCTCGACAATACCGGCGACCAGACGACACAGACCCCGTTCACCACCCAGGCCATCGGCAACATGCTGTCGCAGATGGGCGTGAACCTGACGGCTGAACAGTCCCAGAAGCTCCAGCTGAAGAACGTGGCCGCCGTGATGGTGACCGCCAGCCTGCCGGCCTATGCCAGGCCCGGCCAGCCGATCGACGTGACGGTTTCGTCGATGGGCAACGCCAAGAGCCTGCGTGGTGGCACCTTGCTGATGACCCAGATGAAGGGTGCCGATGGCCAGGTGTATGCCATGGCCCAGGGCAACGTGGTGGTCGGTGGTGCCGGCGCATCGTCCGGTGGTTCGAAAGTGACGGTCAATCACCTGTCGGCCGGTCGGATTCCGGCCGGGGCAACGGTCGAGAGAGCCGTTCCAACGGCACTTGGCCAGGGCGGCATGGTCTATTACGAACTGGCCAATACCGATTTTGGCACGGCACAGAAAGTGGTCGATGCCATCAACCAGATCACCCAGCCGGGTACGGCGCAGGCCATCGATGGTCGACGCATCGCGGTGCGCGTGCCGGAAGACAGCGATGCCCGTGTCGCCTTCCTTGGCCGTATCGATAACCTGGAAATCCAGCCGGTCGTCGGTCTGGCGCGTGTCATCGTCAATTCGCGCACCGGCTCGGTGGTCATGAACCAGAAGGTGGCGCTGGATGCGTGTGCCGTGGCGCATGGCAACCTGTCGGTTGTCGTCGATGCGCCGCAACCGCAGTTCGGGCAGGGCGCCGATATCCAGGTCAAGCAGGACAACGGCAGCCTGATGAACGTGAAGGCTGGCGCCAGCCTGGCCGAGGTGGTCAAGGCCCTCAACGCCCTGGGCGCCAACCCGATGGATCTGCTGGCTATCCTGCAGGCAATGAAGGCCGCCGGTGCCTTGCGCGCCGAGCTCGAAGTGATCTGACGGCCATGGCGATCAATACCCAGAATCTGCCGAACCGGGCGGCATTCGACATCAAGTCGGCGCAGGATCTGCGCACCCAGTTCGCCAAGAATCCGCAGGAAGGCCTGAAGGCGGCAGCCGAGCAATTCGAGGCCATGTTCCTGCAGCAGGTCATGAAAAGCATGCGCGATACCGTGCCGCAGGATGGTCTGCTCAACAGCGACAGTTCGCGCTTCTATACCAGCCTGCTCGACCAGCAGATGGCACAGAACATGGCCAGCAGCGGCAAGGGCATCGGTTTTGCCCGCCTGATCGAGCAGCAACTGGGCAAGAACCTCGCGGCGAGCCAGGCAAGCGCCGAACAGACAGTGCCGGCAAATGCTGCCGCTGCCGGCAATGCGCTGCCCATGTCGGCATCCGATGGGCGTCACCTGCGCACGCAGGCCGTACCCTCGTCCGTGCCAACTTCGGCGGCCTATGCCGCTTTGCAGTCGGCAACTACCTCGGTGACAAATCAGGCGGCTGGCGCCGCGATGAGCGATGCCGACCTGCCGCTGTCAGCCCGCGAATTCGTCGGCCGCGTCTGGCCGCATGCGGTCGAGGCCTCGCGCTCCACCGGTATCTCTCCGCAGTTCCTCGTTGCCCACGCTGCACTGGAGAGCGGCTGGGGGCGTAACGAGATTCGCCAGAGCGATGGTTCGGCCAGCCATAACCTGTTCGGCATCAAGGCCGGCAAGAGCTGGAACGGTTCCTCCGTGGAGGCGGCGACCACCGAATACGTGGGCGGCGAGGCCCAGTCCACGGTCGAGCGTTTCCGTTCCTATGGCTCGTACGAAGAGGCTTTCCGCGACTATGCCAACCTGCTGCGCAACAATCCGCGCTATGGCGGCGTGATCGGTTCGCAGGATGGCGCGGAGTTTGCTAAAGGATTACAGAGGGCTGGTTATGCCACTGATCCGGCCTACGCCGACAAGCTGAACCGGATCATCAACGGCCCGACCTTGCGCATGGCGCTGGTCGGCTAAGGGTCAAGTAAATCCCGTTTGTGCCGTTAACAGGCGGGAAGGAGAAAATTCATGGGCAGCGGTTTGATCAGTATCGCCATGACCGGCATCAATGCCGCTCAGGCCGGCTTGTTGACTACCGGGAACAACATTTCCAACCTCAGCACGGAAGGTTATACCCGTCAGCGCACCCTCCAGGCGTCGAACCCGAGTGTGATGACCGGTGCCGGCGGCATCGGCCAGGGGGTGCATGTGGTCACAGTCGAGCGCATGTTCAGCCAGGCGCTGACCACCCAGGTACTCAATGCGCAGACCAACGTCAGTGCGCTCGACACCTATTACGCCCAGGTTTCGCAGATCGACAACATGCTGGCCGACAAGGAAGCCGGGCTGACGCCGCTGATGCAGAAGTTTTTCGATGCAGCGCAGTCCGTAGCCACCAATCCGTCGTCGATCTCGGCACGCCAGTCCATGGT
>JAEUOE010000036.1 GCA_016790885.1 Dechloromonas sp.
GAGCCTTAAAAGCTGAGGTTCAAGAAGCGCAGGAGCTTCGGTACGGTTCGCGTCTGCATCGAAGACCTGAAAACGAATACCGTCTGGCACTCCTATCAGAAAAGCGATCTCCTCGCTGGCCGCTAGGTGGATTAGGTCGGCGATCGTGTATCCAAGGAGAGTTGCTGATTCGCTAAGTGCGTAGAATGGTTTTTCCATTGGCAGAAAGCATAGGGGAATGGTTTGTGAATGACTATATCTCCCTCCTGCCTCATTGTCTTGGCCCATAGCAACCCACAGTGCCAAAATACGGCACCCCTCAAAACAGACCTACTATGAGTACTTGGAAGTAGCCTCTCAATTTGTTGGTACTTTTGTTGGTACCACCAAAAACAACACAACACAGAACCATTAAAATACGCCGCAAACCGCCTCTAATGTGATTCCACCTGGGGCGCCACTTCTGCGGAGCGCCCGTGCGACACACTCGAAAATCCCCCCGCCACCCCGTCGACATCAGCGAAGAGGATGGCGTGCGCTATCTGCACTTCGGTTCCGACTGGGTACAGGGTGCCATGCGCATCGCCCGGCCGTGGTCGCTCGAACTGGCCTACACCCGGGAAATGATGGCCGGCCTGCTGCTGCGCCCGCCCAGCGCCTGGCCGCGCACGGCGCTGCTGGTCGGCCTGGGGGCCGGTTCGCTGGCCAAGTTCATCTACCGCTACCTGCCCGATTGCCGGATCACGGTGGTCGAGATCAATCCGCAGGTCGAATTCATCGCCCGCCAGTTCTTCAAGTTGCCCGACGATGCGCAGCGCCTCGATGTGCTCATCGGTTGCGGAGCCGATTACATGCTGTCCGGCGGCAAGGCCTTCGATTGCATCCTGGTCGATGGTTTCGACCCCGAGGCACGCACCGGCCCGCTCGATACCCTGCCCTTCTATCAGGCCTGCCGGGCACGCCTGAGCGACAAGGGCTTGCTCGGCGTCAACCTGCTTGGCCGCGACAAGACCTTTCCGGCCAGCGTCGAGCGCCTGCGCCAGGCCTTCGACCAGCGGGTAGCCGTCTTTCCGTCGTGCGACAGCGGCAACACCATCGCCTTTGCGACCGGCGGCGAAGCGGTCGATGTCACGCTGGAGGAGATGCGCGAACGGGCCACCCTGCTCAAGAAGGCCTCCCGTCTCGACCTGCTGCCAACGATCTCGCGCCTGCAACTCTCAAATCCCTTGCCAGACGGGCGTTTACGGATTTAATTTGCTCTTTTTCTTGATTTTGCAGGTTCCTGGGCTACAAAGAAGGTAAGCACTCCACCAAAAACAACGACAAGGCGGCTCATAAAAACCACAAGCAGGACAGGTAGTAACAGCCTGACTTATTGTTCCCTTGTCAAAGGAGGCTTCCATGTTGTCTATTCAGGACGTGCTGGATTATTGCGATCTGGACAGCGGCGAAATCGAGGCAATTGCCGAGCATGAGCACATTCCGGTCACCGTGGCTGCGGAGATGAGCGAATCCCTGCTGTGCACGCCGGAAGGCGTTTGCCAGTTGCATGTGATGATCCTGGAAAACATACAGCACGCGTTCGATGCCGGAAATCTGGAACACGTGAAGGAACTGGCCGCCGCCTATCAGCACCTGCAGCGCACGCATCCCTTGCCCAGCATGGCCAGGCATTGATGGCAGGCGTCGCCTGGCTCACCTGGCCACCCGAAGGTGCCGCTTGCTCCTGGCAATGGGCGGGGTGAACAGGTTTTTTCAGCCACCCGCCCATGCGGGAATGGCCGCTGACTGAGCACTGACTGAGCGCTGGCGGACCTAGCGTCCGTAGCCGTTTTCCACCGCGTAGAGTGCGACTTGCACGCGGCTGCTCATGTTCAGTTTCTTGAAGATGTTCTGGACGTGAATCTTGACCGTGCTTTCCGCCAGGTCGAGCTTGCGGGCGATTTCCTTGTTGCTTTCGCCCTGGGCCAGGGAGGCCAGGATATCGCGCTCGCGCGGCGAGAAACGGTCGCGTTCGACGGCCGCTGCTTCCTGCTTGGGCGGGTTGCGCACGCCCTGGATCAGCTTGGCGGTCATCTGCTGCGAGACGACTGACTCGCCCTGTGCGGCCTTGCGGATGGCCTCGATCAGGGTGTCGGTTTCGATATTCTTGAGCAGGTAGCCGCTGGCCCCGGCACGCAGGGCGTCCATCAGATCCTGGGCATCTTCGGAGACGGTGAGCATCAGCACATTGACCTCCGGCATTTCCTCGCCGATCACCTTGACCGCCTCCAGGCCGGAAACGCCCGGCATGTGCAGGTCGAGCAGGGCGACATCCGGCTTCAGCGAACGGACGCGCTTGATGCCTTCCAGCCCGTCGCCCGCCTCGCCGACCACTTCGAAATCGTCGTTGCG
>JAEUOE010000045.1 GCA_016790885.1 Dechloromonas sp.
TGGTGCGCCACCTGGCCTGTCTGGCTGGCCCCGGCGCCGCCGCTGTGGGCTGCTGTCGTGGCCGGAATTGGGGTGGCGGTCTGTCTGCTGCCGCGCGGTTTGCCCGGCCGCTGGCTGGGCGCCTTCCTGATGGTGCCGGCCCTGTTCTGGCCGGTCGCCAGGCCGCCAGAGGGTACGGCGTGGATCAGCGTGCTCGATGTCGGTCAGGGGCTGGCGACGGTCGTCCAGACCCGCGAACACACACTGATCTATGACCCCGGCCCGCTCTACAGCGCCGAGTCGGATGCCGGGCAGCGCGTGGTGGTGCCCTTCCTGCGCCATTTGGGGCTGTCGCGCATCGACCTGATGATGGTGACGCATCGCGATACCGACCATTCGGGCGGCGCCGCATCGGTACTGTCGGCGCTGAGGGTAGACAAGGTCAGCTCGTCGCTCGCCGACAGCCTTGGCGAACCCTGCGTGGCCGGCCAGCGCTGGACCTGGGATGGGGTGGCGTTCGAGGTGTTGCATCCGGCCGCCGAAGCCTATGCCGGCAACGCCAAGCCCAACCATCTGTCCTGCGTGCTGCGCATCGTGGCCGGCGGGCGCCGCATGCTGCTCACCTCCGACATCGAGGCACCCGACGAGGCGGCCTTGCTGCAGCGTTATGCGGGCGATCTGGCGGCCGATATCATGCTGGTCCCGCACCATGGCTCAAAAACCTCCTCCACGCCGGATTTCATCAAGGCGGTGGGGGCCTCGGAGGTGATCGTGCCGGTCGGCTACCGCAATCGCTTCGGCCACCCGAAGCCGGAGGTGCTGGCGCACTACGAGGCGCTGGGCGGCCGCCTCTGGCGCACCGACCGCGACGGCGCCATGCGCATCGATCTGGGCGAGGCCATGTCGCCGCCAGCCGCCTGGCGTCAGGAACATCGTCGTTATTGGCAGGGGCGGTGATACATTTCGGCAGGAGGAGAGAGTCATGCAATTCACCCAACACACCGTGCAGTGCATCGGGCCCTCGGGGCTGCACCGGATGGCCTACACCGAGTGGGGCGCCCGCGACAATCCGCGCGTCCTCATCTGCGTCCATGGCCTGACCCGCAACGGCCGCGATTTCGATGCGCTGGCCGAGGCGATGTCCGGCCACTACCGGGTGATCTGCCCGGATGTCGTCGGGCGCGGCCAGAGCGGCCGGCTGCGCGATCCGGCCGGCTATGGCATCCCGCAGTACGTGGCCGACATGGTGACCCTGATCGCCCGGCTGAACGTGGACAGCGTGCATTGGGTAGGCACCTCGATGGGCGGCCTGATCGGCATGGCCCTGGCCGCACAGGAATGCACGCCGCTGCGCAAGCTGGTGCTCAACGATGTCGGGCCGCTGATCACCGTCGAATCGCTGCAGCGCATCGCCACCTATGTCGGCACCGATCCGCAGTGGGCCAGCTTCAACGAGGCGCTGGCCTACGTGAAGCTGATCAGCGCCCCGTTTGGCCAGTTGAGCGAGGCGCAATGGCATCACCTGACCGAAACCAGCATCGTGCAGCGTGCGGACGGGCGCTGGGCCTTCCGCTACGACCCGCGTATCGCGGAACCCTTCAAGGCCGCATTCGTCGACAAGGACATCGACCTGTGGCCGATCTATGCCGGCATCACCTGTCCGACCCTGGTCGTGCGCGGCGCCGAATCCGACCTGCTGACGCGCGATACCTGGCAGCAGATGGGCGCTTGCGGGCCGCAAGCCCAACTGGCGGAAATTCCCGGGGTCGGCCATGCCCCGATGTTCCAGTCGGACGAGCAGATCGCCATCGTCCGTGATTTTTTGTTGAGCGTATGAAACACATCACCATTCAAGGTCTCAGACTCGAATACCGCGACTACCCCGCCACCGCCGCAAACCGGCCGACCCTGATGCTGCTGCATGAAGGCCTGGGCAGCGTCGGCATGTGGCGGCATTTCCCTGAAAAGCTCGCAGCGCACACCGCTTGCCGGGTCATCGTCTGGTCGCGCGCCGGTTATGGCGGCTCCGAGCCGTATCCGGAAGCCCGCACCGAGCGCTACATGCACCGCGAGGGCGAGGAAATGCTGCCGGCCCTGGTTGCCGCGCTGGGTATCGAAAAGCCGATCCTGATCGGCCACAGCGATGGCGGCAGCATTGCACTGATCTGCGCCGGGGCGCGCCCGGAGCTCCCGCTCGCCGTAGCGGTCATCGCGCCACACGAGTTCGTCGAGGCGGAAACTCTGGCCGGCATTCGCGCTGCCCGCAAGGTGTGGGACGAAACCGACTGGCCGCAAAAACTCGCCCGCCATCATCAGGATGCGCCGCGCGTGTTCAGCGACTGGAACGATTGCTGGCTGTCGCCGGCCTTCCGCGACTGGAACATCGAGGACTACCTGCCCAGGATCACCTGCCCGCTACTCGCCATCCAGGGCGAAGACGACGAATACGCCACCATGCGCCAGATCGACGTGATTGCTGAAAAAGTGCCGGGAACGGCGCTGCTCAAACTGCCGAAATGCGGCCATTCGCCGCATCGCGATCAGGAAGCGGTGGTACTCGACGCGCTGGCCGCCTTCGTCAGCCGGGCCAGCGGGTCCTGACGGTAATAGCGCCTGAGCAGATCGTAGAGATCGGGATACTCCCCGGCGACGACGTCGGGGATTTCGAAAAAGCTTTCCGATAGCACGGCGAAGAACTCGCCGGGGTCGTCGCTGGCATACGGGTCGATCAGCGTGTCCTCGCCGCTGTCAACGCGCCGGCAGAAGTCGTCGTAGGCCGTGGAGAACACCGCCTGCCAATCGTTTTCGGCCATGCCGCTGTGCAGCGCCGGCATGCCGTCGGCGTCGCCATTGAGCATGTCCAGCTTGTGGGCGAATTCGTGGATGACCACGTTGTAGCCGTCGCCGGCCATCTTCACGTCATGCCACGACACGATCAGCGGCCCGCCCTCCCAGGCTTCGCCGGCCAGTACATCGTCGAATTCATGCACCACCCCGCTGTCGTCCTCGATCTGGCGGCGGACGACGAATTCATCGGGATAGACGATGATGCCGACCCAATCGCGGTACGCACTCAGGCCGAGCTTGAGGATGGGCAGGCAGCCCTGGGCGGCGATTGATACGCAGATTTCGTCGCTGAGTTCAAGGCCGCCGGCCGTGCTGAATTCCTTGCTGGCCAGGAAGGCTTCGGCCAGCGCCTTGAGTTGCACCCGCTCGTCGTGGCCGAGCACTTCGAGAAAAGGCAGCGACATCACCGTGACGTTCCACAGGTCGTCGGGGATAGCCGCTGTCTTGCGGCCGCGCAGCTTGTCGAAGAGGCCGATCATCCCGGATTCATCGCTTCATGGTCAGCCAGATGCCGGAAAAGATCAGGGCGATGCCGGTGTAGTGGTACCACAGGGGTACTTCACCGAGGAACAGGAAGGAGAGCAGGGTGCCGAAGACCGGCATCAGGTGGATGAACAGGCTGCCCTTGTTGGGGCCGACCTCGGCGATTCCCTTGTTGTAGAAAATGTAGCCGAGGAAGCTGGGGAAGATGCCGACATAGGCCAGCGCCGCCAGCGAGCCGAGGTGCACGTTGATG
>JAEUOE010000028.1 GCA_016790885.1 Dechloromonas sp.
CATTTTTTGATAGACCCTGGCTGCTTCCATGACTGCCCGCCTGCGCGAAATCCCCTACAACTACACCTCGTTTTCCGATCGCGAGATCGTCATCCGCCTGCTCGGCGCCGACAACTGGGCGGTGCTCGACGAACTGCGCAGCGAGCGCGTCACCGGCCGCTCGGCGCGCATGCTCTACGAGGTGTTGGGCGACATCTGGGTCGTGCAGCGCAATCCCTACCTGGAAGACGACCTGCTCGACAACCAGGAGCGCCGCAATGCGCTGGTCAACGCCCTGCATCATCGTCTGAAGGAAGTCGAAAAGCGCCGCGCCGAGAGCGAGGGTGAAGACCCGGAACGCTCGGCCAAGGTCAAGCGCCTGGTCGAGGCCGCGCAGGCTGCCGTCGACCGCTTCGCCGCCCGTTTCTCCGAGACCTACGACCTGCGCCGCAAGGTGCAGAAGATCCTCGGCAAGCACACGCGCAAGGACAACATCGCCTTCGACGGCCTGGCCCGCGTCTCGCATGTGACGGATGCCACCGACTGGCGCGTCGAATATCCCTTCGTCGTCCTTTACCCGGACACCGAGGAGGAAATCGGCCACCTCGTGCGCGGCTGTTTCGAAGCCGGCCTGACCATCATTCCGCGCGGCGGCGGCACCGGCTACACCGGCGGCGCCGTGCCGCTGACGCCGTATTCGGCGGTGATCAACACCGAAAAGCTGATCGACATCAGCCCGGTCGAGAACATTGTTCTGCCCGGCCATAGCGAGCCCTACGCCACCATCCGCACCGGCGCCGGCGTGGTTACCGACCGCGTTTCCGAAGCCGCTTCGCTGGCCGGCCGCGTCTTCGCCGTCGACCCGACCTCGGCCTCCGCGTCGTGTATCGGCGGCAACATCGCCATGAACGCCGGCGGCAAGAAGGCTGTGCTGTGGGGCACCGCGCTGGACAACCTGGCCTGGTGGAAGATGGTCGACCCGGACGGCAACTGGCTGGAAGTCGAACGCCTGAACCACAACTACGGCAAGATCCACGAGCAGGAACTGGTCGAATTCCGCCTCAAGCGCTTCGACACGAGCGGCAAGAAGCTGCTCAAGGAAGAGGTGCTCTCCATGCCGGGCGCCGCCTGCCGCAAGGTGGGCCTGGGCAAGGATGTGACCGACAAGTTCCTCGGCGGCGTGCCGGGCGTGCAGAAGGAAGGGACCGACGGCATCATCGTTGCCGCCCGCTGGGTGCTGCACAAGATGCCGCCGATCTCGCGCACCGTCTGCCTGGAGTTCTTCGGCCAGGTGCGCGAAGCCGTGCCGGCTATTGTCGAGATCACCGATTACTTCAAGCCGGGCGGTGCCGGCCATGCCGCCGGTGTGCAACTGGCTGGCCTGGAGCACCTCGACGAACGTTATGTGAAGGCCGTCGGCTACGCGACCAAGGCCAAGCGCCACGGCCGTCCGAAGATGGTGCTGATCGGCGACATCGTCGGCCACGATGAAAAGGCCGTGATGGCCGCCGCCTCCGAAGTCGTCCGCATGTGCAACCTGCGTGCGGCCGAAGGCTTCATCGCCGTCGATGCCGAGACGCGCAAGAAATTCTGGCTCGACCGCTCGCGCACTGCCGCCATCTCGCGCCACACCAATGCCTTCAAGGTTAACGAGGACGTGGTCATCCCGCTGCCGCGCATGGGCGAGTACTGCGACGGCATCGAGCGCATCAACATCGAGCTGTCCACGCAGAACAAGCTGGCGCTGTGCGATGCCTTGTCCGAGTTCCTGCAGGGCGAGCTGCCGCTGCACGCCGGCGACGCCAATGTGGACAAGGATGTGCTGATCGGCGACCGCCGGCAGGCCGCCCTTGACTACGTGGCCTCCGTTCGCCGTCGCTGGGCCTGGCTGCTGGCCAATCTGGACATGCCGCTGGCCGAGGCCGAGGCGCAGTTCGCCGAATACGGCGTGGTGGCCGGCGAGTTGACCAACAAGGCGGCTAACCCGGTGCTCTTCCACCGCCTGCAGGACTATTCGGTCCGCACCTCGTGGAAGCAGGAACTGAAGGCCCGCCTGACCAAGATTTTCGACGGCACGGTGTATCGCCCGATCATCGAGCGCATCGAGGGCATCCACAAGGAAGTGCTGCGCGGCCGCGTTTTCGTCGCGCTGCACATGCACGCCGGCGACGGCAACGTGCATACCAACATCCCGGTCAACTCCGACAATTACGAGATGCTGCAAACGGCGCACAAGGCCGTCGAGCGCATCATGCACATCGCGCGTGGCCTGGATGGCGTGATTTCCGGCGAGCACGGCATCGGCATCACCAAGCTGGAATTCCTGTCCGACGAGGAAATCGGCCCCTTCCGCGCCTACAAGCAGAAGGTCGATCCGCAAGGCCGCTTCAACAAGGGCAAGCTGATGCCCGGCGGCGACATGGGCAATGCCTACACGCCGTCGTTCAGCCTGCTCGGTACCGAGTCGCTGATCATGGAGCAGTCCGAGATCGGCAAGATTTCGGACATGATCAAGAACTGCCTGCGTTGCGGCAAGTGCAAGCCGGTGTGCTCGACCCACGTGCCGCGCGCCAACCTGTTGTACAGCCCGCGCAACAAGATCCTCGGCACCTCGCTGCTGGTCGAAGCTTTCCTGTATGAGGAACAGACCCGGCGCGGTATTTCGCTCGATCATTTCGCCGAATTCAACGACATCGCCGACCACTGCACGGTCTGCCACCGCTGCGTGAAGCCCTGCCCGGTCGATATCGATTTCGGCGATGTCTCCGTCGCCATGCGCAACTTCCTGCGCAAGCAGGACAAGAAGCGCTTCAGCCCGGGTACGGCAGCCTCGATGGCCTTCCTGAGCCTGAAGGACCCCTCCACCGTCAAACTGATGCGCAGCGTGATGATGGATTTCGGCTTCAAGGCGCAGCGCATGGCGCACAAGGCGGTTAAAGCGGTCGGCCTGATCAAGGACACCCGCGCCCACCCGCCCGCTTCGGTCGGCGCGCCGTCGATCAAGACGCAGATCATCCACTTCATGAACCGGCCGATGCCGGGCAACCTGCCCAAGCGCACGTCGCGTGCCTTGCTGGATATCGAGGACGACAAGGTCATCCCGGTCATCCGCAACCCGCAGAAGACGACCGAGGATTCCGACGCCGTCTTCTACTTCCCGGGCTGCGGTTCCGAGCGCCTGTTCTCGCAGGTCGGCCTCGCCACTCAGGCCATGCTCTATGAAATCGGCGCCACCACCGTGCTGCCGCCGGGCTACCTGTGCTGCGGCTACCCACAGACAGCCTCCGGCGATGACGACAAGGGCCAGAAGATCACCACCGACAACCGCGTGCTCTTCCACCGCGTGGCCAACACGCTGAACTATCTCGATATCAAGACGGTGATCGTCTCCTGCGGCACCTGCATGGATCAGCTGCAGAA
>JAEUOE010000039.1 GCA_016790885.1 Dechloromonas sp.
GATCGACGTTAATGAAGCAAATCCATAATTGCCAATGATGAGCAATTCGCTATTGCCGCCTAAAAACGGTTAGCCGGGGCTGCTAGAGCCTTGTTACCAAAGATAGCCGGCGGGGACTTCGGTCCCCGTCGTCAATTCCGGAACCCCTCTCCGGTCAGACTTTTCCCCGGTTTCAATTCAGCTATCCAGTCGGAAGACGATGGGCACGATGACCGATGCCTCGATCGGCTCGTCCCCCCGTTTGGCCGGCACGAAGCGCCAGCGCGCCACCGCTTGCCTGGCCGCTTCATCGAGACGCCCGAAACTGCTGCTTTTCTCCACATCCACCGAGGCCGGGTTGCCGTCCGGCAGCACCCGAACCTTGAGCAAGACCTTGCCCTCCTCGCCGAGACGACGAGACATCGACGGGTAGGGCGGTTGTGGGTTCTGCAGATAGGCGGCATCGAAGCGGGCGGCGCTGACGGCCGCCGGCGTGGCTTGACCCGGTACGGCCGCAACCGGCGCCGGCGGTGCAGCCAGCTGCGTGGGTACGCTGATGACAGCAGGGCTGGTGCTGGGCGCCGCAGTCACTGCGATGATCTGACGGGGCGTAGGGCGTGCTTTGGCTTTGCTTGGCTGTGGCGTGCTCGGCTGCGCCGGTGCGGGTGGAGCGGCCATTGGCGGTGCGATGACCGGTTTTTCGGTCAGCTTGACAAGAATGGTGCTGGGTTCGGGAGCGTCGAGTGGGCTGACTGCCCTTTTCTGTGGGTAGAGCAGCGCTGCCGCGTGCAGGGCAAGGGCGATGAGAAGGTAGGGGCCGCTGTGTTGCCATTCCGGAGGGCGCGGTAAGGGAGAAATCAGGTCGGCGGCCATCCGATCATTATATCCCGCACCCCCTGTGACAATTTGTCACATCGGCATTGCGCCTTCGAATGACTAGAATCCACGTCCCTGCAAGTTGCTGTTTTATTTAGAAAATTGACATGGATCAAGTGGTGGACAGTGTGGTGAAATTGCCGCCACTGGCATGTGGTGAGCGTCCGGTCTCACCGGGCGAGCGGGCCTTGAATCTGCTCGCCGTATTTCTGCTGCACGCTGCGCTGGCTTATGGCTTGCTGTTCATTTCGGTCAAGAATGAACTGATCTCCTTGCCGCCCAGTATCAGCGTTCGCCTGCTGCCGATGATCGAGACGCCGGTGACTGAAGCCAAGCCGCTGCCTCCTCCGCCGCCCAAGGTGCCTGTGCGCACGCAGCCGGTAGTTCGGCCGCAACCGGTGCTCGCCGTCGCCAGCAACACGGCCACCAGCAGTTTCGCCGTGCCTCCCCAGCCCCCCGCCCCGCCGGCCCAGCCTATCGCTGCCCCGCCATCGCCAACCCCGGCGCCGGTAGCGGTCATTGCTGCCCGCTTCGATGCGGATTATCTGCATAACCCCAAGCCGGTTTACCCCGCCTTGTCGCGGCGCATGAACGAGGAGGGCAAGGTGCTGCTCAAGGTTCGCGTCAGTGCCCAGGGATCGGCGCTGGAGGTGGCCGTCTCGAAATCGAGCGGTTTTCCCCGTCTCGATGCGGCGGGAGTGGATGCGGTAACGCGCTGGCGCTTCGTGCCGGCCCGGCGCGGCGACGAGGCTATCGAATCTTCGGTGGTCGTCCCGATCACCTTCGCACTTGATTGAATCAGAGAGGATATTTCATGCATTCGCAAATGGGCCTTGCCCACTTCTGGAGTCAGGGCGATCTCATCACCCATACGACGGCCCTCATTCTGGGGCTTCTCTCGGTTGGTTCCTGGTCGGTCATCCTGACCAAGTTGATGACAGCCTGGCGCGCTTCACGCTCGCAGGAGCGGGCGCTGGCCGCATTCTGGAGTGCCAACTCGCTGCCCGAGGCGCTCGAAGCCCTGCGCCGCGACGATGCCTCCGGCGTATTCGCCGGCCTGGCCCTGACCGGCGCTCATGCTGCGCAGGCTCACCAGCAGAATGCCGCACGCGGAATCGGTGCCGGGGTCAATGCCAGTGAATTCGTGACCCGCGCCATGCGTTCCCACATGGTCAATACCCAGGCGCGCATCGAGCGCGGCCTGACCTTTCTGGCCTCGGTGGGCTCGACAGCGCCATTCATCGGCCTGTTCGGTACCGTGTGGGGGATCTATCACGCCCTGGTCGGGCTTTCCGGCGCCACCCAGGTCGTACTCGACAAGGTGGCCGGCCCGGTTGGCGAGGCGCTGATCATGACCGCAGCCGGCCTGTTCGTCGCCATTCCCGCCGTGCTCGCCTACAACGCCTTCACCCGCTCGAACCGCCTGGTTGCCGTGCAGCTCGACGGCTTCGCCCACGATCTGCATGCCTACCTGACGACCGGAGTACGGGTTGGCGGCAATGCGCACCTGGTCGACATCGGTGCCGTGCGCGCCAAGCAGGCGGTCTGATCATGGCTTTCGGGAGCTTCGACGAAAGCGGAAGCGGCCAGCCGATGGCCGAAATCAACACCACGCCATTGGTCGACGTAATGCTCGTCCTGCTGGTCATCTTCATCATCACTGCCCCGCTCTTTCACCAGGCCGTGCCGATCGACCTGCCGCAGGTGTCGGCAAGCAAGCTGGACGACAAGCCCGAGGTGATCCAACTGGCGATTGATGGCGAGGGCCAGATTTTCTGGAACGGTGAAGCCATCCATCGCGATGCGCTGGATAAGCACTTTGCCGCTGCCAGCGCTCGCCAGCCTGAACTGCACTTGCGCGCCGACCGCAAGGTGGCCTACGAAAAAGTCGCCGACGTGATGGCTGCCGCCCAGCGGGCCAGCATCGTGAAGATTGCGTTCCTGACTCAACCGACCCCCTGATTAATGAGCCTATGAAAACTCTCCGCCTCAAGCAGCTGGCGCTGCTCATCGCGCCCCTACTTTCGAGCAGTCCACTGCTGGCCGCAAATGTCGTCGAGGACAACACGAAGGAACTGGCCGAGATGACGGTTCGTCATAGCCGGCCGGCCACGGTTGTACAGAATCCATCGCCGCAAGCCGAGGTGACCGGCGAGCAGGCGCGCAACATGAACGTCGTCAATACCGAGGACATCGTCAAATACCTGCCCAGCCTGCAGATCCGCAAGCGCTACATCGGTGACCGCAATGCGATCATTGCCGCCCGGACAACCGGTACGGTGCAGAGCGCCCGTTCGCTGGTATACGCTGACGGCCTGCTGCTTTCCAATCTGCTCGGTAACAGCTTTGCCTATCCAGCTCGCTGGAACCTGGTCGGAAGCGAAGAAATCGACGCTGTCAATGTGCTCTACGGGCCATTTTCTGCCCTTCTTCCGGGCAATTCAGCAGGTGCAACCATCTTGATGACGACACGAAAACCGGTCGACGTCGAGGCGCATGTCCGGATTCAGGCTTTTTCCCAGCCCTACAAGCTCTACGGCACCGACATGACAGCCTATGGTCATCAGGAGCAGGCTAGCGGTGGTTTCCGAATAGGCGGTTTGACAGTGTCCTTGCTGGCCAATCACCTCGACAGTCGTGGCCAGCCGATGAGCTTTGCCACGGCAACGCGCGCAAACAGCGGAGCAGGCAGCGTGCCGTATTCGGGACATACGGTTGACCGTGACCCCACCGGGGCGCAGCGCGTTATCGTTGGCGCCACCAGTATCGATCACACCGTGCAGGACGTCGGCAAGATTCGACTGGCTTATGACTTCGGGCCGGAAAGCCGGCTAGCCTTCACGTTTGGCGAATGGCGCAATGACTCGACGAACCGGGCACAAAGCTACCTGAAAGATGCTGCCGGACAAACCGTGACTTCGGCTACCGGCACCAGTGCCATTCTGGTCAACGGCCAACGATATACCGTCGCTGCGTCAACTTTTGCGCCGGGTAACAGCGAGACGGTCAACCGGCTCTATGGCCTGACTTTTGATAGCCGTCTGGCAGACGACTGGCGCCTGGAAAGTGCTTTCTCGCTTTATCAGACACCGACCGATATCAGCCGTACCGCGTCCAGTCCTACCGCAGCCACCGGTACCGTCACGTTCTCCGACGGCACGGGCTGGAACAATGCCGACCTGCGCCTGATCTGGAAGCCCAACGGTGGCAAGGCTGGTCATACGGTAACAGCCGGCTTGCACCATGACGCCTACACCTATGACTACAAAAAATACAATGCGCTCAACTGGCTCAATGAGAGCAGCAAGTCGACGCTGACCAACCGGAATTATGGCCGGACGAAAACCCAGGCTCTGTTTATTCAGGACGAGTGGAAGTTTGCTCCTCGCTTCAGCCTGATTGCAGGGGTTCGCCAAGAAAAATGGCAGGCTACCGGAGGGGAGATCTACACCCCCGGCTTGGGCCAGAACAGTATGCGTGATCGTGAAGAAAGTGGCACATCGCCCAAGCTTGCATTGGCCTGGCAGGCGACACCGGACTGGATGTTGCGCGCATCGCTCGGCAAGGCATTCCGCTTTCCAACAGTGACCGAGCTGTACCAGACCGAAAGCACCAACACAACGACACGTATCAGCGACCCCAACCTGAAACCGGAGAAAATCTTCGCCAAGGATTTGACTGCGGAAGGGGCTGTCGGAGGTGGCGTTCTTCGCCTCTCTCTGTTCGAGGAAATCGTTCGCGATGCCCTCTACAGCTTCACCGATTACAGCCTGGTGACGCGCAACCAGAACATCGACAAGCTGCGCGTACGCGGTGCGGAAGTCGCCTTTGTGGCTCCGGAAGTGATGCGCGGCCTCGATCTGACCGCCAGCCTGACCTACGCCCGCTCCAAGGTGCTGGAAAACCACCTCAATCCCGCCAGTGTTGGCAAATGGGTAGTTCGGGTTCCGGATTGGCGTGCCTCGCTGCTAGCGGTCTATCGGTTCAATGACCAGCTGAGTGGATCGCTTGGCTACAAATACAGCGGCAAGCAATACAACAATGCCGACAATTCCGACCAATGGCCGGATACCTTTGGCGGCAACAGTTCCTTTTCAACTTTCGATGCCAAAGTCTCCTACCGCTTTGCCAAGGGGATGACTGCCGCCCTCGGGGTCGATAACCTGACCAACGAGAAGTACTACGCTTTCCACCCCTACCCCCAGCGTACTTTCCATGGCGAGATTCGTGTTGACTACTAAGCTACTCGCCGCGGTCAGCGGTGCACTCATGCTCGCACTTGTTGCACCGGGGGCTTCGGCGGCTGACGCCATGCCTGGCATGGCCAAGGCGACCAGACAGGAACTGGGTGCCTCGGCCGTCTTTGCTCCCGATGGCAGTCTGCTGGTGGTGACCAAGCAGGGTGAGCATGTGATGCTCTACCGTAGCAGTGATGACGGTAAAAGCTGGTCGGCACCGACGGCGGTCAACGCCCAACCCGAGCAGATTTCTGCAGATGGTGAAAACCGCCCGAAAGTTGCCTTTGCGGCGGACGGTGGCTTGCTGGTCAGCTGGACGCGTCCTCTCGGCAAGCCCTACAGCGGTGCCATCCGGCTGGCTCGTGCCGACGATGGACAGCGGTTTTCTCCTCCGTTAACCGTGCACAAGGATCCTGCCGAAATTACTCACCGTTTTGAATCCCTGCTCACGACACCGGACAACAAGGTAATCCTGGCCTGGATCGACAAGCGCGATCTCGAAGCGGCCAAGTCCGGCAAGAAAGCGTATCGGGGTGCTGCAATCTACGCTGCCGTATCCACCGATGGCGGCCGCAGTTTCCAGCCTGAACACAAGCTGGCCGACCATTCCTGCGAATGCTGTCGGGTGACCAGCGCCATCGACGCCGATGGCGCACCGCTTTTCATGTGGCGCCATGTCTTCGAGCCGAACGAACGTGATCATGCGCTGGCCCGCCTGAAGCCGGACGGCACGGTGGAAAGCGTGCAGCGCGCTACCTTCGATCGCTGGAAGGTCGATGGCTGCCCGCATCATGGGCCATCGCTGGCGGTCGATGAACGTGGGGTGCGTCATGCCGTGTGGTTCAACCAGAAGGATGGTGCAGGCCGTGTCTTCTATGGCCGCCTGGCGGCCGGTAGTGGCATTGCGGTTGAAGGCCAGCGGCAGGTCGGTGGTCCCCGGGCAGCTCATGCGGATATGGCTGTTGCGCCCGGCAAACTGGCCATCGCCTGGAAGGAATTCGACGGAGAGCGCACGCAACTGCGCGGCTTGATGTCCGCAGATGGCGGCGACAGCTTCAGCGAAATTGCCCTGGCCGCAACCGATGGCGCGTCCGACCAGGCGCGGGTCGTCCGCCGCCAGGACCAGCTCTTTGTATTCTGGCGCACGGAAAAAGAAGGCTTTCGCCTTTTTCCGCTGCCATGATGCGTCGACTCCTCCCCGTCGTTCTTCTGGTCGCGGCAGGCTCACTGGCGGCAGCGGAATTCACCCCGCTCGACCGTGCCGAGGCGCAGCGCTTGCTCAGTGCCGACAAACACCGGCAGCCGACAGTGGTAACCCTGTGGTCGTCGGATTGCGGTTATTGCAAAGCAAACCTGAAGTTGTTGTCGAGCCTGACCAGAAACAACCGGAAATTGCGTGTCATCACGGTCGCGGCCGAGCCGGAGAGTGCCCATCTGTGGCCGATGCTCAGCCGCTACGGGCTGGCCGGGCCACACTACGCCTATGGCAGCGATAGCCCGGAAGCAATTGCCTATGCGATCGACCCCAACTGGGGCGGCGAGTTGCCCCGTACGTTTTTGTTCGATGGTGCCGGTCGGAAAGAAAGAATTTCCGGCGTGCTGACGGCCCCTGCCATCGAGAAAGCCACCGGCCTTCGTTTCTGAGTTTGAGGTTGGCAGGGCTTGCCCTGAATTTCCCTGTTCATAAATGACAAAACCCCGGCCGCGGCCGGGGTTTTTGGTGCACGGGCCGGTTAGAACTTGATGTTAAGCCCGGCGTAGATCGAGCGTCCCATACCAGGCACGGCGATGCCATAGGCCGGCGAATAGGTGCCGCTGGCGCTCAT
>JAEUOE010000070.1 GCA_016790885.1 Dechloromonas sp.
AAAGTAGCTTGCGTTCCTTTACCGGCGCCAGGAGCGCCCAACAAAATCAATTTCATGAATAGTCCCTCTGGTTTTTGCTTCGGAATTCTTGTTGTCGGCAGTCGTGGCGGCCGTTTACCAAGATTTGAAAATTACTCGCTATTTCCGGCACGGTCAAACAGTTTGCGCATCCGCTCGGCATCCTCCGGCGTATCCACGCCGGGTGCTGGCGCAGCGTCGATCAGGGTCACGCTGATGCGGTAGCCATGCCACAGGGCACGCAGTTGTTCGAGCGATTCAAAGTGCTCGGTTGGCGCCACGGAGAGTCCGGCATAAGCCTTCAGGAAGCTGGCCCGGTAGGCATACAGCCCGACATGGCGATGGGCCGGAAAACCGGCCGGCAAGGTCGTGCCGCCATCTTCCTGGGCAAAGTGGTCGCGCGCATAGGGGATCGGTGCCCGCGAAAAATAAGCGGCATCACCATCGGCCCGGCACACGACCTTCACCACATTGGGATTGAAGAAATCGGCCGCATCGTTGATCGGATGCGCCACCGTGGCGATATCGGCACCGCTCGCCGCCAGTTGGCGGGCAGTTTGCAAGATGACCTCCGGCTCGATCAGCGGTTCGTCGCCCTGCACATTGACGATGATGGTATCGCTGCCCCACCCGCGTTGCTCGACCACCTCGGCCAGACGATCGGTGCCGGTCGGATGATCGCTGCGCGTCATCAGCGCGGCCACTTCATGCGCCTCGGCTGCCGCCCGGACTTCCGGGTGATCGGTCGCCACCCAGATTTCCTCTGCACCGGACAGCCGCGCCCGCTCGGCAACGCGGACAACCATCGGCTTGCCGCCAAGATCGAGCAGCGGCTTGCCCGGCAGGCGGGTCGACGCGTAGCGCGCCGGGATGACAACCTTGAAGGACAGACCGGACATTACTGCCCATCCGCCGGCAGTTGACGCGCCTCATCCTCCAGCATGATGGGAATATCGTCACGGATCGGGAAGGCCAGCTTGCAGGGTTTGCAGACCAGTTCCTTTTCCGCCTTGCGGTGTTCGAGATTGCCCTTGCAAATCGGGCAGACGAGAATATCAAGCAGCCTGGCGTCCACGCAGTTTCTCCACAATGAGATCAATTAGGGCCGGTGACAATTCGGCCTCGACGGGCAAAACCCAGGTTTCGCCCGATGTCAGACCGGCGCATTTTACTGCATCCTTCTCCGTCATCAGCAGGATGCCGTCCTTCGCAAAGGCCAGGTCGGCGGGCGAATAGCGGTGATGATCGGGAAACGGATGCGTCTCGCAGGCCAGCCCCAGCGCCGCCAGCGTCGCGAAAAATCGATCCGGATTGCCGATGCCGGCCAGAGCATGGAGGGGAGCACGTTGGCGCAGCGCTTCGGGCGCACAGCGCTGATCGGGTTCATCCAGACGATGGAAGTGGCGGGGCTGCAGGTCCATCGCAAAGCGTGGCACGACGGCTGGCCAATCCGCCGCAACCACGCCATTGCAGACCACGGCATCGACGGTCGCCAGACGCGACAAGGGTTCGCGCAGGGGGCCGAGCGGCAGGCGCCAGCCATTGCCGACACCGCGGGCGTCAAACACCGCCAGTTCGACATCGCGCCCCAGCGCATAGTGTTGCAGGCCATCGTCGCAAAGTACGATATCGACTTCCGGATGGGCCGCCAGCAAGGCGACACCGGCCTCGGCCCGACGCCGGCCAACCCACACCGGACAGCCACTGCGCCGGGCGAGCAACAGCGGCTCGTCGCCAACCTCGTCCGCCCGGGAGTCCGCCAGCACACCCCGAACGTCATCAGCAGAGCGGCCATAACCCCGGCTGACGATGCCCGGACGCCAGCCCCGCTGCTGCAACTGGCGCGCCAACCACAGGGTCAGCGGCGTCTTGCCGGCACCACCGACGGTAATGTTGCCAACCACCACGACCGGCACCGGCAAGCGCCGCGGCCTGGCCAGCAGACGATTGGCGGCGCTCAAGAGGGCATAAAGCCAGACCAGCGGCAGAAAAAGCCACAACGCCGGCGTCAGCCGGCGTCGTTCAAACCATTGTCGCTGTAGCCAGCGCGCGAACATCAACGATTCTGCGTGGCGAAGGAAATATGCGGATAACCAGCCGTTTGCGCCGCCTGCATCACATCGACGACGCTCTGATGCGTCGCCTTGGCATCGGCATTGATCACGATCAGCGGATCCTCCCGCCCACCGGCAGCACGCCGCAGCGCGTCGGCAATGCTCTTGACGTCGCTAGCGGCGAGCGGCGACTTGTTGATCAGCACCTGGCCACTGGCCGTCACCGCCACATCGACCTCGTTGGGCTGTTCAGCCTGCTTGCTGGCATCCGCCGTCGGCAGGTTGATTTCAAGGCCGGAAAACTTGGCATAGGTCGTCGTCAGCATCAGGAAGATGATGATGACGAGCAGGACGTCGATCAATGGAATCAGGTTGATTTCCGGCTCTTCCCGGCTCCGGCCACGCTGGAAATTCATCGCTTACTTCCGCTCACCGTGCATGTACTCGACAAGGCGAACCGCCTGCTGCTCCATCTCGACGACGAAGCCGTCGGTGAGAGCGCGGAAATGGCGCCAGAAGATGAGGCTGGGAATGGCGATGACCAGACCGAAGCCGGTGTTGTACAGGGCGATGGAAATACCGTGCGCCAGTTGCTGCGGGTTGGACCCGGTCGGCGACTGCGAACCGAAGATTTCGATCATGCCGACCACGGTGCCGAACAGCCCCATCAGTGGGCTGACCGAAGCGATGGTGCCGAGCGTGGTCAGGTAGCGATTCAGCTCGTGGGAAACGGCATTCCCCGACTCCTCGATCGACTCCTTCATGATTTCGCGCGACGAGCCCACATTGCGCAGCCCGGCGGACAGCACGCGCCCGAGCGGCGAATGCCGCTCCAGTTCCTCCAGCAATTTGTCGTTGTTGGCCCCCCGCTTGAATTCGCCGACCGCGCGCTGCAACAGGCCGGCCGGCACCACCTTGCTCCGGCGCAAGGCAACCAGACGCTCGATAATCAGCGCAACGGAGATCACGGAGGCCAGCAACAGGGGCCAGATCGGCCAACCGGCCGCCTTTACGATTTCAATCACTTGTCTGAATCCTTGGTGGAAATTTAGCCCGCAATTCTGCACCGCCCCCCGCGGCAGGGCAAGCGGCGAAATGCCAGCCCCCGGCGGCTTATCCCCAAAAGCTGTGGATAAGTCTGTGAATCAGGTGTCATCAAGTGCGCTAAGCCCCGTTGGCAAAAGGATTTTGCCTGCTCTGCCAAAAAACGAGGCAGATCGTTTCGAGGCTATAAAAATCAAACAGTTGGAGAAGCATCAATCCATCGCCCCGGCAGCCTCGTGGAGGGCAGCGGTTACAATCCCCCAATGCCCAGTCCAAGCCTGCCCACCAGCCCCTCCGTGCTCAGCGTTTCCAGCCTTAACCGCCTGGTGCGCGACTGCCTCGAATCCGCCTTCCCGCTGACCTGGGTCGGTGGCGAAATATCCAATCTGACCTACGCCGCCTCCGGCCATGTGTATTTCTCGCTCAAGGACAGCACCGCCCAGGTCCGCTGCGTAATGTGGCGCAACCGGGCTCAACTGCTCGGCTGGCGACTGGAAAATGGCCAGAAGATCGAAGCCCGCGCGCTGGTGTCCTTTTACGAGCCACGCGGCGAATTCCAGCTCAATATCGAGGCGATTCGCCGGGCTGGCCAGGGCGATCTCTTCGAACGTTTCATCAAGCTCAAGGCCCAGCTCGAAGCCGAAGGCCTGTTCGCCGCCGAGGCCAAACGCCCGCTACCTGAATTCCCGCGCCACATCGCCATCGTCAGCAGCCTGCAGGCTGCCGCCCTGCGCGACGTGCTGACCACGCTGCACCGGCGGGCAGCGCATCTGCACATCAGCATCTTCCCTACTTTGGTCCAAGGCGAAGGGGCCGCCAGCCGGATTGCCGAAGCCCTCGGACAGGCCGGCGCCAGCGGCTGCGACGCCACCATCCTCTGCCGGGGCGGCGGCAGCATCGAAGACCTGTGGTCGTTCAACGAGGAATGCGTCGCCCGCGCCATTCGCGCCTCAGTGATCCCCGTGATTTCAGGCATCGGCCACGAAACCGACTTCACCATTGCCGACTTCGCCGCCGACCTGCGTGCCCCGACTCCCACGGCAGCGGCTGAACTGATCAGCCCGGACCGGGACAGCCTGTTGCATCAACTGGATCGCCAGGAAGAACAATTGCGGCGGCGCATGGCCCGCGCCCTGGCCGACCACCAGCAGCGCCTGGACTGGCTGGGTACGCGCCTGATTCACCCGGCAGAACGCCTGGCGCAACGTCAGCAGGCAATCGCTGCACTCGGGGCAAGACTGCAGCGCGCACTGGGCGACAAGATCGAACGAGGGCGGCTCGCCACCACTGCACTGGGCCGGCGCCAATTCGCCGCACGCCCGCGGCTCGACATCTTGTCCAGACAACTCGACCATGTGCATTTCCGCCTCGCTCAACGGCTGGCTTGGCGAATTTCCGAACATTCAGGGAAACTTAATTCGCTGGCTAACAGTCTGAAGCAACTGGACCCCCACGCGGTGCTGCAACGCGGCTATGCCTTGGCCATCGGCCCCGATGGCCGCGCAGTACGCGACGCCGAGGGGCTAAGCCCGGGTGACTCACTTGAACTGAGTTTTGCCCGTGGCATGGCGATGGCGACGGTCAAGCAGGTTGTCGCCGCCCCCGAAGCTGACTAGAATTTTCGTTTCACCCCTCAAATACAACGGAGAATATCAATGGAACATCAACTGCCCCAGCTGCCGTATGCCAAGGACGCCCTGGCACCGCACATGTCGGCCGAGACCTTCGACTACCACTACAGCAAGCACCACAATGCCTACGTGGTTAACCTGAACAACCTGATCAAGGGCACCGAGTACGAAAACCTCGACCTCGAAGCCATCGTCAAGAAGGCCCCGGCCGGCGGCATCTACAACAACGCCGCCCAGGTCTGGAACCACACCTTTTTCTGGAACTGCATGAAGCCGAACGGTGGCGGCGCTCCGAGCGGCGCCCTGGCTGCTGCCATCGACGCCAAGTGGGGTTCTTTCGACGCCTTCAAGGCTGCCTTCCAGGCTTCCGCCGTCGGCAACTTCGGTTCCGGCTGGACCTGGCTGGTCAAGAAGGCCGATGGTTCCGTCGACATCGTCAACATGGGCGCCGCCGGCACCCCGCTGACCACCGGCGACAAGGCCCTGCTCTGCGTTGACGTCTGGGAACACGCCTACTACATCGACTACCGCAACCTGCGTCCGAAGTTCGTCGAAACCTTCCTGAACAACCTGGTGAACTGGTCTTTCGTCGAAGCCAACTTCGCCTGATCGTTTTTCAGCAGGACCAGAAAAAACCTCGCCGCGGCGAGGTTTTTTCATTTGAGGTGCCGGATATCCGGCAGAAAGACTTCGGTCACCAGCACCTGCTGCGTACCCAGGCGGTGCAGGGAACGCCTCGCCCAAAGTTCGCCGGCAACGGCCGATAGTTCTGCCGCGCGCTGGAAGAGCGGGTGGCGGCAGTCCAGCCGCAAGAACTCGATGGCACCGCGCCGGAAGCCGGGGTAGGCGAACAACAAGGAACCGAGTGAACGGTTTCCCAGGCGTGACATCCAGCGGGTCAGGCGGCCATTACCGGTGGCCGCCAGCGTGGTGTGGGCGAAGATCACCGGCACACCGTCGCATTCGAGCGCCACTTCGCGAACCCAGGCCCGCTCACGCCCCACGCCACCCTCGACGGCCTCGTCAGCCAGCGCCGCCCCCTTGGCAAAGCGCAGCAGGCGCACCCGAAAGCTGCTGCTTGCCCGCTGGCAGCGGGCGGTCAGCGAATCCGGCTCAGTCAGCCAGGAGCGGAGAACGGGGTCACACAAGCCATGCGGCAGGCGGTGCCGCCATTTGCTGCGTTTCATTATTGCGGACGCGGCGCCTTGTCGATGCCGTTCAGTTTCGTACCGGGCTTGATGCCGCGCTGGGCGAACCAGCCGAGATTCATCTCCAGCGCAAAGCGGGCCGGACGCCGTGCGCAATGATTGTCCTCGGTCTGCGGCTGCATGTCCTCGATGTTGATGATCGTGCCGCCGGCATCCATGAACGCCACCGACAACGGCAACAGGGTGTTGCGCATCCACATGCAATGCGTGTTTTCATGATTGAACACGAACAGCATGCCGCGCTGGAGCGGCATGCTCTTGCGGTTCATCAGGCCGACCTGGCGGTTTTGATCGGTCGCCGCCACTTCGGCCTCGATACGATGAAAACCGGCCGCCAGTTCGATGACTGGCATGGCGCCCTGGGCCAGGGCGGAACCGACAACAAGGCAGGCGAGCAACCCGCCGTAAACGTGCTTAAGCATTGAATATTCCTTGCAAATCCTGGTAGCCACCCTCGATCTGGCGCCATTGACCGAGGGCCAGGCCTGCCAGCGAGGTCGCGCCGATTGCGGCGCGAATCAGGCGGAGCGTAGGATAACCGATGGCCGCCGTCATGCGCCGGACCTGGCGATTCTTGCCTTCTCTGATGCGGATTTCCAGCCACGCCGTGGGAATCGCCGCCCGGTAGCGAATCGGCGGGTCGCGTTGCCAGAGAGCGGCCGGCTCGTCGATGACGCGCACCTTGGCTGGTTGCGCCGTGAAATCGGAGAGCGCGATGCCGGCCCGCAAGCGGTCGAGTGCTGCCTCCTCGGGAAGTCCCTCGACCTGAGCCCAGTAGGTCTTTTCCAGCTTGTGTTTGGGGTCGGCGATCCTGGCCTGCAGCTTGCCGTCGTCAGTCAGGATCAGCAGCCCCTCGCTGTCGGCATCGAGCCGCCCGGCGACGTACACGCCCTTGACCGGAATGAACCCATCGAGCGCCCGCCACTTGCCCTCCGGGGTGAACTGGCTGAGTACGCCGTAGGGCTTGTTGAAGAGGACTATTTTGGACACGAAAATTGGACGGCCTGAGCGACGACGCTTGAATTCCCGCGCATTTTAACGGGTTCCCGGCAAGGCTCCCGACATTGCCCGGGCACCGGCCGGCCGAAATACCGTCAGCGCGCCGGCCCGCTCAGTTCGCGCGGCAGGGTCAGCTCGCCCCGGGTGTGGAAGCGGACGCTGCCAAACCCCGGCCCGGCCAGTTTGCCGCCCATCTCGTAGGCCAGCTTGCCGCGCACTTCGCCACCGATCATCGACATGGCCTGGCGCGCGATGCCGTACATCGAGATACTCACCGGCACGCTGACCACCGCTTCGCCAAAACGGGGGACGACACCAGCGGCATCGCTGACCCCGCTGGCAAAGCGCTTGCCCTCGACATCCATTTCAACGAACACGCCGTTGAACTCGATCGGCGCATCGTTCGGGTTCTGTACCCGCAACTTGACCAGCATGCGCATTTCCAGCCCCTCGCCGGCCAGCGGCTCGACGCCAACGAGATTGACCTGTACCGGCTCGCTGCGCTGCAGGCTGGCGCAGGCACCCAGCAGCAAGGCCGCGCCGGCCATCAGGACAAGGACTACACGCTGGATCAGCTGGCTCATGTCGTTTCGCCAGGCACCGGGCCCGGAGCCTCCGTGCGGTGGTTACGGAATTCGATTGTAGCGCCGCCGCTCAGTGGCTGGTCCCTTCCGACTTGGTGATCTTGTTCCAGACGTTGTACTTGCCGACCGGCTTCTTCATCGGCAGGCGCTTGACCTCCTTCAGGGTCTCGGCGTCGTAGATGATCAGCGCACCGTCCATGTCCCACAGGCTGGCCAGCACGTACTTGCCATCCCTGGTGAACTCGACGTGGGCGAAGGTCTTGCCCGGCGCCGGTTTCAGTTCGGCGACAACTTCCAGCTTTTCCTTGTCGATGACCTGCATGGTGTCCTTGAACTCCTTGCTCATCATCGAATCGGTCCATGCATAGCGACTGTTCTCGTGGCTGCGCATGAAGAAGCCGGGACCGCGCGTCTTGATCTGCTTGATGGTTTTCCAGGTCTTCATGTCGATGATGCTGATCAGCCCCTCGTTGAGGTTGGGCGTGGCCATCACCGTCCTGGCCTGACCGTGCTCATCCTTCCAGGTCCAGCTGATGCCGGAGCCGAGGTGCGGCATGCCGGGCAGTTCGAGGTCGGCAATTTTCTTGCGCGCATCGAGATTGACTACCTGGCCGCTGACTACCGATTTGGCATCATTGCGCGAGGCACCCATCACTTCGTCATAACCCTGCGTGAAGTAGAAATCGTCGAGATAATCGTCGAGCTGGGTACGCACCGGATTGAGGAATCCGGGTACGAAGGCGCCTTCCTTGTACTTGAAGTCGTGGATCATGCCGGCCGGAATGTCGTCGGCCTTCGGGTTGTACGAGACCTCCCACACCTCCTTCACATCCTTCAGCGCGGCCACGAAGCTCTGGCGCGGACTGGCGTCATAGACGGCCGAGACGCGGGACGAGACCTTGCCATCCTTGTCCTTCACCGGCAGCAGTTTCTTGAAATTGAGGTCGGCATCGAGGATGACCAGGCTGTGCGGCAGGTAGTTGGCCACCGCCACCCATTTGCCGTCACCCGACACGGCCGCGTTGCGCGTGTTGATGCCGGCGCGCACCTCGGCCACCACCTTGAGGTTCCACAGGTCGAACTTGGTCACCCAACCGTCGCGCGAGGCAAAGAATACATAACGGCCATCCGGCGTGAATTTCGGCCCGCCATGCAGCGCGAAGCGCGACTGGAAGCGGTGGATGGGCTCCAGCTTGTCGCCATCGAGAACGGATACATGGTGGTCACCGCTTTCGACGACGACGAACAGGTTGAGCGGATCAGCCGTGAACACCGGCTTGTCGGGCAGGGGCTTGGACTCCAGAACGATGCGCGAAGCGGTGATCTCCTGCTCGCCCCAGACCGGCGTGGGCTTGATCGGCGTATAGGCGTATTCGACCAGCGCCTTGATCTCCTCGCCCGACAACTTGTCGCCGAAACCCAGCATCTGGGTCGCCGGCCGGCCCTCGCGAATCACCTTCTCGGCCTCCGGCTTGCGCAGGCGCGCCAGGTTCTCCGGCAGCAACGCCGGTCCGATGCCGCCCAGGCGCGCCTCACCGTGGCAGGAGGCGCAGTGCTCCTTGTAGGTGCCCGGCGCATCGGCGGCCTGAGCCAGATCGGCCATGGCCAGCAGGGTGCAGGCGGCGAAGCCGGCCGGAATGAGAACTTTGCCCACGTTTTTCAGATTCATGCCGCGATCTCCTCATCGCTCAGGTAACAACCGGGGTCTTCAGCCCACGGATTGCCGGTCAGTTGCTGGGCGCGGACGCGTGTGTTGCCGTTGCAGATGTCGAGATAGGCACAGGTGGCGCAGCGCCCCTCGACGGCGCGCGGGTGGCGCTTCAGGCCAGCCATCAGCGCATCCGAGGTATCAGGCCAGATCTGCGAGAACGGCCGATCCTTGACATTGCCCAGCGTGTGATGCCACCACATGGTGTCGGGATGCACGTTGCCGAGGTTATCGATGTTGGCGACATTGACGCCCGAGGAATTGCCGCCCCACTGGCGCAGCTTGGCTTCGACGTGTGCCGCGCTGTCGGGAAAACGGCGACGCACCCAGTGCAGGAAATAGACGCCGTCGGCATCGTTGTTGCCGGTCGTGAACTCCTTTTCCAGGCCGCGCTGCTGGTAGTCCCAGCAGGTATCGAACAGCAGGTCCATCGCCCAGCGCGTCAGCTGGTGCTGGGCATCGTCCTTGCGGTTCTTGTTGCCGCGCCCGGCGTAGTTGAGGTGCGAGAAGTAGAAGCGGTCGATGCCTTCGTCCTCGACCAGCTTGAGCAAGGCCGGCAAGTCGTGGGCGTTGTCCTGCGTCATCGTGAAGCGCACGCCGATCTTCAGGCCGAGATCGCGGCACAACCGGATACCCTTGAGCGAGGCCTCGAAGGCGCCGTCCAGCCGGCGGAACTTGTCGTGCGTCTCGCGGATGCCGTCGAGCGAGACGCCGACGTAGTTGAAATCGCACTCGGCGATCTTGGCGATGTTGTTTTCGTCGATCAGCGTGCCGTTCGACGACAACCCGACGTAGAAGCCCTTGGCCTTGGCACGCTTGGCGATATCGTAGATGTCCGGCCGCAGCAGCGGTTCGCCACCGGACAGGATGAGCACCGGCACCTTGAAGCCCTTGAGGTCGTCCATCACGGCATAAACCTGCTCGGTGCTCAACTCGCCAGGGAAATTGGTGTCGGCGGAAATTGAATAACAGTGCTTGCAGGTCAGGTTGCAGCGCCGGATCAGGTTCCAGATAACCACCGGGCCGGGCGGATTGCGTTTCGGCCCGAGCGGCGTGGGGGCGGCAATCTCGGCCATGTACTGCGAAATTCGGAACATGCGGCATCCTCTCGTAAAGTCCGGCTATTGCAACCGAAGCATACCAACCCGGCCTTGACGTGTATCAACCGTACCAACGAGACCACCCACCAGCGAACCGCTGGCGGGTCGGATAGCCGCGAGACTGCCGTTCTCGCCGCTCGCGTCATCGTTCCGGCAACTGGCCCGTTAAAGGGGTAAGACAAGCACTGGGGTATACTTTCCGCATGACTTCGAACGTGCAAAACATCGTCGGCCCCGAGCCGACAATTCCCGCTCGCTGGGCGGCCGATATCGACTCCCGACTGGGCGACGGCGAGCAGGTTCAGGCCTGGCTGGAAACCGATCTCGACCAGGACCTGAAGTTTGCCAACGGCCTGGTGGTGGTGACCAATCGCCGCCTGCTCGCCCAAGCCGCCGGCCAGACCGCCTGGCTGGAATGGTCGCTCGCTGCCGGGCTGAAGCTGAATCACCACGACCAGGCCGGGGTCGGCGCACTGGAACTGATTGATGACCATGGCCGCCTGGCCACCTGGCGCTACACCCTGGCCCGTAATCTGGCGGCCCTGCGCGTCATTACCGAATTCGACCTGCATCGCGACAGCCTGGTCTCCGGCCAGCCGGTGGAACGTCCGGGTGAGGATGTGTGCCCGAAGTGCAAGGCACCGCTCCCGCCCGGCGAGGATGAATGCCCGATCTGCAATCGCGAGGCAACCGTCGCCCCGTCGACCTGGACCCTGCTCCGCCTGTGGCGCTTCGCCCGCCCCTACCGCTGGCAACTGTTCATGGGTTTCGCGCTGACCCTGGCATCGACCGCCGCGACACTGGTGCCGCCCTACCTGACCATGCCGCTGATGGACAACGTGCTGATCCCGTTCCAGAACGGCAAGCCCATCGACTGGCCGCTGGTCTCGATGTATCTCGGCGGCCTGCTCGGCGCCGCCGTGCTGGCCTGGGTGCTGGGCTGGATACGAACCTATATCCTGTCGCTGGTTTCCGAGCGCATCGGCCGCGACCTGCGCACGCAAACCTACGAGCACCTGCTGGGACTGTCATTGGAGTATTTCGGCGGCAAGCGCACCGGCGACCTGATGGCGCGCAGCGGCAACGAAACCGACCGTATCAACATCTTCCTGTCGCTCGATCTGCTCAACTTCGCCACTGACGTGCTGATGATCACGATGACCGCCGTCATCCTGTTCAGCATCAACCCGTGGCTGGCGCTGGTCACCCTGCTGCCGCTGCCGGTCATTGCCTGGCTGATCCATTTCGTGCGCGAGAAGCTGCGCACCGGCTTCGAGAAGATCGACCGCGTGTGGGCCGAAGTGACCAACGTGCTGGCCGACACCATTCCGGGTATCCGCGTCGTCAAGGCCTTTGCCCAGGAAAAGCGCGA